>NZ_LWER01000011.1:0-14137 GCF_001634775.1 Sulfitobacter sp. HI0027 | reverse complement strand
TGGCATGGCCCGGTATCGGGCCATGCCAGTTTAATCTAAACGCTCAGCCCTGAGCGCGTTTCGCGTCAACAGACCATGGCCCCGGACCGGCAGCCGCTAGGTAGAGGAAGCCAAAGCTGTAGAGCGCGGCCAGTTCACCGCCGTTCAGCATCGGGAAAAACCCCTGTGGCATATGTGCGATGAAATAGGCCACGGCCATCAGACCGCTCAGGATAAAGGCCGACAGCCGCGAGAGCAGGCCGATCACCAGCAAGACGCCGAAGATCAGCTCGATGACCCCGGCGATGCCACCTAAGGAGGCGATCGACACGCCGCTCATCTGGCTGGTCGGGAAGCCGAGAATTTTGCTCGTGCCATGTTGCAGGATCAACAGGCCCGACATGATGCGAAAAAGCGATAGTATCTGCGGCCGGTATGGGGAGAGGAAGGTCATGATTTTCCCTTTCAGGACTTTGGGTTGTGCTCACCGGGCCAGTATCAATCCCAGTCCGCGCGACCCGTCCACCCTCAAGCGCGGGGGTGGGGGATTTGTAACGTATCTGTGATTTAGGCGCGCCCGATACCGCGGTGACAGAGGCTAATTCCAAGCGGAGGCAAATAATCGAAAAAAAATCGCCACAATGGACCAATTGCACTTGCGCACCCCGGACTGCCCGCGTTAAAGAGCCGCTGTCCGAAGGCGTTGCCCGAAAGACAGACATAGGCATTCCGGCGTAGCTCAGCGGTAGAGCAGTTGACTGTTAATCAATTGGTCGTAGGTTCGATCCCTACCGCCGGAGCCAATTTTTCTACTCATGAAAGATTTACGAGCTAAGCCCCCTTTCGGGGGCTTTCGTCGTTTTGGGTTTGGGGCAACATTTGGGGCGGCCCGAATTTACTTGCGATCGACCCTTTGGAGTGCTCCCGCCCGGTGGTCAATCCAGCAACGCGTTGCGTCGGGTTGCCCGACCGCAAGCTGTCCTCCCGGATTCCTGCAAGGTATCATAAAGGGGTGTCGGTCAACCCAGCGATCAGATCGGCCAAGCGGTGTGAACCCGCTTGGCTCAGGAACCGCCCATGGCGCCAATGCCACCGAACCAGCAGCCAACGCCGCACGCCTCAAGAGTTCAAAAGCGATGTGGCCCGCCCGATCTGGGCGAGCCTCTTGATCAGAAACCTTCGGGCAAAAGGCCCGCTGGCAAGTTCTGATAGCACACTGGGCGCAGGAAACGCCGGATCGACAGGGTGCCGACCGAGGTTGCTCCGAAGTTGGTCGAGGCCGGGTAGGGCCCGCCGTGAACCATGCTGTCGGCCACTTCGACGCCGGTGGGGAAGCCGTTGACCAACAAGCGCCCGGCTTTGCGTTCGATGATTGGCATCAGACGCCGTGCAGTCTCAGTATCCGCGTCGTCCATTTGCAGCGTGATCGTAAGCTGGCCTTCCAGCCCCTTCGCGAGGCTCTCCATCTCTTCGACTGAACCGGTCCGAACGACGAGGCCAAGCGGGCCAAAGACCTCTTCCCCAAGCTCGTGATCCTGTAGATAGGCCGCGCTATCCGTTTCATAGAGGTTGGGCAGGGCGTTGCGGCCTTCGCTTTCGGTGGACAGGCGCGGCTGCACGGCACTGCGCCGATCAAACCGGGCCTTGCCGTCGCGGTACGCCTGCGCGATCCCGTCTGTCAGCATCACCTGCGCGGGTGCGTCTTGCAGGGCTGCGGTCGCTGCTTCGACAAAATTGTCGCCTTCCGCGCCTTTTGGCACAACTGCGATGCCGGGGTTGGTGCAGAACTGGCCCGCGCCCATCGTCAGCGACCCGGCCCAACCTTCGCCAAGAGCTTGGCCGCGCGCTTTACACGCCTCGGGCAGCACGAACATCGGATTGACCGAGCCGAGTTCGCCGAAAAATGGGATAGGCTCGGGCCGGGCGGCGCAAAGGTCAAACAATGCGCGGCCCCCGCCAAGCGAGCCGGTGAAGCCCACGGCTTTGATAAGCGGATGCTGCACCAGTGCTTGGCCGACCGTGCGGTTGCCGCCTTGGATCAGGGAAAAGACACCTTTTGGCATGTCGCATTTTTCAATCGCGGCATGCACGGCCTCGGCCACGATCTCGCCCGTGCCGGGGTGGGCGGAGTGCCCTTTTACGACGACGGGACATCCTGCGGCCAGCGCTGCGGCGGTGTCGCCCCCGGCGGTGGAAAAGGCCAACGGGAAGTTCGACGCGCCAAAGACGGCAACAGGGCCAATCGGGCGCTGGACCATGCGCAGCTCCGGGCGGGGCAGGGGCTGCCGGTCGGGCAGGGCTGGGTCGACCCGCGTATCAAGGTAGTCGCCCTTTAGAATATGATCGGCAAAAAGCCTCAGCTGCCCAGTGGTGCGCCCGCGTTCACCGTTCAGCCGCGCTTCGGGTAGGCCGGTTTCGCGCGTGCCGATATCGGTGATCGCCTCGGCGCGGGCTTCGATTTCGTCGGCGATGGTGTTGAGGAATGCGGCCCGCGCCTCGCGGGTGCTATAGCCGTAGGACCAGAACGCAGCCTCGGCCGCTTCGCAGGCCTGATCGACGAGCGCCGTTGTCCCGACGCTGAAATCATGCGCCGGACCGCTGGCGGGTTCGGAAGCAAAGGTCTGCTCTGCGCCGACCCATGTGCCGGCGATCAAATGTTTACCATGCGGGGTGAAGCTCATGCTGCTGTCTCCTTTTGCGAATTTCTGACCATCTTGCAGGCAATCTCGGAAGCGGCGCGGGTGGCACCGAGGTCGGCTGTGCCTTGGCCTGCGATGTCAAATGGCGTGCCATGCGCCGGGGTGGTGACGGGCACCGGCAGCCCGCCTTGCACGGTCACGCCGCGGTCAAACCCCAGCAGTTTAAGGGCGATCTGGCCTTGGTCGTGATACATCGTGACCACGGCGTCGATCTCGCCTTTCGTGACCTTGAGAAAGACGGTGTCTGAGGGCAGGGGGCCGGTGACAGCCATCTGCCCGCCTGCCATGCGACGCACCGCGGGTTCGATCACGTCGATTTCCTCTCGGCCAAAGTTGCCGCCGTCCCCGGCATGGGGGTTGAGCGCTGCAACGGCGATGCGGGGCCGCGCGTGACCGGCTTGCCGCAGGGTGCGGTCGATCAGGCGGGTGGCTTCTTGGATGCGGTCGGGGGTGATCGCGTCGGCCACGTCCCGCAGGGCGATATGGCTGGTGACCCGGCTGGTCCACATATCGTCGAGTGTGTTGAGTTCGGAAATATAGTTGGTCACGCCGAGCTTTTCGGCGATGTAATGCAACTCATCGGAATGCCCGATCCCGGCCATATGCATCGAGGCCTTGTTGAACGGGGCGAAGACAATCGCGTCGATCACCCCCTCCTGCACAAAGGCGAGCGCTTGGTCGAGGACCCGTAGCGTGGACCGGCCCGAGGCTTCGGTGCTTTGCCCAATGACGACATCCTCGGCCGCGATGGTTTCCATCTCATGCAGGGCGATTGGCGCATGCGCCGTCCAATCCTGTGTCGCCGCATCCACCGCCGTCATCGCGTGGTCGCACCCGGCTTGGCGCTGCCCCATCTCAAAGACATGACGGTCGCCGATCAGCAGGATTTGCGCCTGATCGCAGCATTCATCGGCCAGCAGCCGGGCGACAAGTTCCGGCCCGATGCCGCTGGGGTCACCGGGGATAACACCAATTCTTGGGGTCATGTTCACTCCGTTTCTGTATTGTGGTCCTTGGCTTTGCCGTCTTCTTGCAAAGCGTTTTTGGTATTGGTGACGGCCGAGACGAGGTGATGACGCAGCGCCTCGGATGTGGCTTTGGCGTCGCGCCGCGACAGGGCGTCGACGATGGCGCGGTGTTCGGCCAGGGTCTGGCCGCGGCCCGAGCGACGTTGCGAGGATTGAAACCGCGCCCGCCACAGCCGCGCATTAAACTTAAGATGCGTATCGATCAGCGGGGCATTGCGGCTTGCCTGCACGATCGCTTCGTGCATCTGCATATCGAGGCGAAAGGATTCCAGTGGGGAAAGCGTGCTGTCTCCTGCCTCAATCTGGCGCTGATACTCGGCCACTTGAGCGATCTCGGCATCGGTGATGCAGGCGCAGGCCAACTCCCCGGCCAAGGCTTCGAGCGCGCCCATAACTATCAGGTTTTGTTCGATCTCATCCAGCCGGGGGTTGGCCACTTGCGGGCGACGGGTGACCGAATATTCGATCAACCCGTCCTGTTCGAGAATGGTCAAAGCACGGGTCAGGGGGGTGCGGCTGATGCCCAAGGCAGCGGCCAGATCACGCTCCGAGATATGCGCCCCGGCGGGCAGTTTCTCTAGCAAAATCAACTCGCGCAGCTTGTCGGCGGTGACCTCTACCAATGTGGCGCGGGGCCGCGCGAGGGCAAGCTCGCCCGTGTCGAGGTCCGTGATGTCGGTCTTCTTGCTCATGTCATTTTCCCCAGCTCAGCACCACCGGCTCAAGCGGCCGGATCAAGCGGAGTAGGGACTCTCGTGTCTGAGGATGCAATGGGGCAATCGGGTGACGACAGAATTCCGACCGTATCACGCCGCCTTCGACCATCGCCGCCTTGGCAGACCGAAAGCCGCATTGACGGTTTTCATGGTTCACTGCGGGCAAGACGCGGGCATAGGCATCGGTCGCGGCCCGAAGATCGCCAGCCGCGAAATGGTCAATCACCGGCTTGATCTGGTCGGGTATCATGGCGCTGGTCATGGCGCCGGTGGCCCCGGCTTCGAGATCGGCGAGCAGCGTGATCGCCTCTTCGCCGTCGAAGGGGCCTTCGATGGCGTCGCCACCTGCCGCGATCAAGTCACGCAGCTTGGTTGCGGCCTGCGGGCATTCGATCTTGAACAGGCGCACCTCTTCGATCTCGCGCGCCATGCGCACCAGCAGGGGCACCGGGAGGTCGACCCCCGAAAGGGGCGCATCTTGCACCATGATCGGGATGCCGACTTCGCCCACCTGGGCAAACTGCTCAAAGCTCTGTTCCGCGGAGCCCTTCAGCAATGCGCCATGGTAAGGGGGCATCATCATGACCATCGCGGCGCCGTGGTCTTTCGCGTGCTGCGCACGGGCCACGGCGATTTGGGTGGCGTAATGGCTGATGGTGACGATGACGGGCAGGCGCCCCGCCATATGCTTAAGCGAGACCTTGGTCAAAAGGCGGCGTTCCTCATCGGTGATCAGGAACTGTTCAGAGAAGTTGGCGAGGATGCAGATGCCATCGCTGCCCTGATCAACCATACAGTCGATCACACGTTTCATGCCCTCATAGTCGACCGTGCCGTCATCGTTGAACGGGGTGGGGGCGACGGGCCAGATGCCGGAGTATTTGGTCATTCTGTGATCTCGAAATTGGAAAGATGTTTGTCGGAAATGGTGATGCCGAGGCCGGGTTTGTCGTCGTCCAGCTGCAAGAACCCGCCCTGCGCCTCCGGGTCGCCTTCGAAGATGTAGTAGAACAACTCATTACCGACCTCGACATCGAAGACCGGGAAGTATTCGGACATCGGACAGTTAATATTGGCCATGGTCAGGTGATAGTTATGCATCTGCCCGGCATGTGGGATGACCGGGATCTGCGCCGCCTCGGCGATGGCGTTGATCTTTTGCGCCGCCGTGATGCCGCCGACGCGGTTGGTGTCATATTGCAGCACACTGACCGCGCGGCGATTGATCAGTTCGGCGCAACCGATCACGCTGTATTCATGTTCGCCGCCCGAGATTGGGACGATCCCCATGGCGTTCAACTCGGCATAGCCTGCCACATCGTCGGCGATCACCGGCTCTTCGAGCCAGCGCGGCTCGTATTTCGCCAGTTTGGGCAGCATCCGCTTGGCGTAGTCGAGGTTCCAACCCATATAGCATTCGAGCATCAGGTCTTTGTCGTAGCCGATCACCTCGCGCAGCGCTTCGACCCTTTTGAGGTTCTCGCGCATGCCTGCCATGCCGTCCTTCGGGCCAAAGCCAAACCGCGTTTTAAAGCCGGTGTAGCCGTGCTGCATCGCCTCTTCCGCTTCGGCCTGCATGCTTTCGACAGACCCCGCGTAAAGCTTGGAATAGTAGACCGGGATTTTCTCTTTGGTGCGCCCGCCCAAGAGTTTGAACACGGGTTTGTCGACCAGTTTGCCCATCAGATCCCAGATCGCGATGTCGACGGCCGAGATCGCGGTCATCCCGATCCCCTTGCGGCCCCAAGCGTGGCTGCGGCGGTACATTTTCTCCCACAGATAGGCGTAGTCGAAGGGGTCTTCGCCGACGACCAGCGGGGCGAACCATTCGTCGATCGCCTGTTTCACCAGCGTCGGTGCCAAGGCTGCATTGCCGATGCCGATCGTGCCGTCTTCAGTCTCGATCTCGCAGGTCAGCCACTGGTGAAAACGAAAGCTCGCCATGGCATCGCCCTTAATCCAAAGGGCATCCGACGCATTGGTGCAGAAATTCCCCGAGGGGGGCACGGTCGGCCCTTTCCAGTTCCAGACACGGGTGCGGACGGATTTGATCTTAGTCATCAGGGCCTCTCTTTTTTCGCTGTTTCTCGTTCTGCCGGACACTTCCGAAGACGAATCATGTTGACATCACTCTTAGCATCATATTGGAACTTTGGAATGCCAAAATTATAGAGCGCCAAATTACGGAGGGGAAGAAATGAAAAATCAACGACTGCACAAGCTGCCGTGCGTTCGTGGCTCATTTCCCGATAGGCAAAGGTGCAATGGATGCGGCAGAACTTTCTTAACCAACGGAGGAGATACGATGAAAACCCTTACAAAGAGCCTGAGCGCCAGTCTGGCTGCGGCGACCTTTGCACTTGTGACACCCGTGGCCGCGGACACCTATGTGGTGGCCGTGGGTGCGGCGTCGAACAGCCTGCAGGGCAAAAGCGCCGCACGCTTTGCCGAACAACTGCAAGAGCAACTGGGCGACGCCCACACGGTGGAATTCTATGCCGATGCACAGCTCGGCAACGAAAAGGAACTGATGCAAAAGCTGCGTCTGGGCACCGTGGATTTCACGCTGATCTCTTCCATCATGGCCAACATTGCGCCCGAATTTGCGCTCTTTGACATGCCGTTTTTGGTACAGGATCGCGCGCACCTAAAAGCAATCGACGCCGAGATCGTGCAGCCCGATTTGGCCCCATTGGCGCGCAAAGCCGGGCTTGAAGTGCTTTCTACTTGGGAAAACGGTTTCCGCCAGATCACCAACAACGCCCGCCCGATCAACACCCCCAGCGATTTGGATGGGCTCAAAATCCGCACGCCCTCTTCTGAATGGCGGGTTTCGATGTTCAAAGAATGGGGCGCAAACCCGACGCCGATGTCTTTCTCTGAAGTGTTCGTCGCCCTTCAGACCGGCACAATGGACGGGCAGGAAAACCCGCTGACCAATATCGTCGGCGCGAATTTCCAAGAGGTGCAGGGCTACCTGAGCCTGACTGGCCACGTCTATTCACCTACCTATCTGACTACCGGGGCCGAAACCTGGTCGAAACTTCCCGATGAGGTCAAAACCGCCGCGACCGAAGTTGCTGCATCCGTTCAGGACTGGTCGCTGAACCAGGGCGAAACCGCCGACGGTGAATTGGTCGAAAAGGTCCGCGCAGCGGGGGTAGAGGTCAATGAGGCTGACAAGGCCGCCTTTATCGAAGCCTCCGCGCCGATCTACGCTGCCTTCTCCAGCCAAGTGCCGGGGGGCGAAGCGCTCGTCTCGCGCGCGCAAGAACTGGCCAAGTAAACGCAGCTTCGCCCCGGTTGGCATGGGCTGGCCGGGGCTACTTAGAACAGGAGACAGGCATGGTCGCTAAGATCGAGCGTTTACTTCTTTGGGCAATCGAAACGGCTTGCCTCGCGCTGTTGGTGACACTGGCGGGAGCGGTCGTTTATTCGACCACCATGCGTTACCTCGGTGCATCGCCCGCATGGTACGATGAGATTGCCAGCGTCCTGCTGGCTTGGCTCACCTATTTCGGCGCCGCCTATGCGGTGTTCATGCGCCAACACATGGGCTTTTCGGGCATCGTCATCGCCTTGCCGAAATCTGCGGCCATCGTGCTGACTTTGTTTTCCGAGCTGCTCGTCATCATTTATTTCTCCGTCACAGCTTATTACGGCAATGCCGTCCTGGCGGTGGCGAAATGGGATTCACTGCTGTCCTTGCGCTGGATGACTTTGGACATCGTGCAATCGGTGATCCCGATCGCTTCGGTCTTGATGATCATCGGCACCCTGTTGACCCTGCCGCGCGCCCTGCGCTTGGCCGCGCAAGGGATTGATCCCGAACATGCAGAAATCGACAAAGCCATTGCCGAGGCCGAAACCGCCACGCTCGACCTAAAGGACACCGCCAAATGATCCTCCTTTATACCACCATTGCCCTGATCACCCTGATCTTGATCAACGTGCCCATCGCCGTCGCGATCGGGGTGACCTCTATGGCGGGCTTTCTGCTGACTTCCGGGCCAGACGCCTTCTATGACATGGTGATCAAGCTCTATTCCGGCTCGACCTCTTTTCCGCTGATTGCCATTCCGTTGTTCATTCTGGCGGGCAATCTGATGAACACCTCCGGTATCTCTCTGCGGCTGATCAACTTTGTCGCCGCGCTGATCGGTTTTATTCGCGGCGGGCTTGGTATGGTAAACATCGGCGTCTCGATGGTCTTTGCCGAGATCTCTGGCTCGGCTGTGGCCGATGTGGCCGCAACCGGCACCGTCTTGATCCCCGAGATGAAGCGGCGCGGCTATTCGCGGACATTGGCGGCGGCGATTACGTCCTCTTCGGCATCGCTTGCCATCATCATCCCGCCCTCGATCCCCTAGATCCTCTACGGGGCCATTGCCGAAACCTCGGTGATCAAGCTTTTTGTCGCGGGGGTCGTGCCCGGCCTTTTGGGGGCCTTTCTGTTGATGACGGTGACCTATGTGCTGGCCGTCCGCTATGACTTGCCGCGTGCCGAGAGCTTTGATCTGGGCCATGTGGGCCGGACCTTCAAAGAGGCGTTCTGGGCTTTGACCATGCCGGTCATCATCCTTGGCGGTATTTTTTCTGGTCTTGTAACCGCCACCGAAGGGGCGGGGCTTGCGGTCTTGGCGGCCTTGGTGATCGGGCTGTTCATCTACCGTGATCTGGATGTCTCGCGGCTCCGCAAGACCATGCTCGAAGGCGTCAGCCAGACTGGCGTGGTGATGCTGCTGGTGTCCACCTCCGCCGCCTTGGGGTTGTTCCTGACCCAAGCGCAGGTGCCGCAAACCTTGGCGGCTCAGATCACCGAAGTCACCACGAACCCGCTGATCGTTCTGGCGCTGTTGAACCTGCTCTTGCTGGTCTTGGGGATGTTCCTGCATGGGGCCGCCGCGATCATCTTGGTCGTGCCGGTGGTGATGCCGCTGGTCAATGCGGTGGGGATTGATCCGATCCACTTCGGCATCATGGTAACGCTGAACCTTGCCATCGGTCAGCAGACCCCGCCTGTGGCATCGGTGCTTATCACCTCCTGCTCAATCGCCCGCGCGGGCATCTGGGAAACGTCGCGCACCAACTTGCCGTTCATTGCCGTGCTGGCGTTTGTCCTGCTCTTGGTGACCTATGTGCCCGAAGTCTCCCTCGCGCTGACGCACTACCTTGAATGAGCAAGATCAATGCATTCTCGGGTGGGTGATCCTGCCCGGGATTGCATGCGTTTTGCTGGGACTACGATGGTTTCGCCTCCCGGCGCGGCCATCATCTCTGCGGTGATTGCCTGAATATTTGAAAGGGTTTTGCCCAGATGCAGCACCCGGCTTCGACCCCAGCAAGGCTGTTTTGCAATCCGGCCGCTTTGGCGTTTGTGTGAACAAGGCTGCGGGCCCACGGCGCGCCTAGGGCCGCAGCAACCCAGCCAAAACAAACGGCATTTTCCGCCTCTGTCACAAATGTTTTGCATTGTCAGGCCACAAGGGGCCGCAATGCGTCGAAGTATAAATTGACCAAATGGTCTAACGCGCGCATTCTGCCGACAATTAGTACACTAGAAAGAGGATTTCCCATGACACGAACCATTCTGCTGGCCGGCACCATGCTGGCGGGGCTCGCCTCCGTGGCCCAAGCCGACACGCTGCGTCTTTTGACATGGGGCGGCTACGCACCTGTGGACGTGGTCGCGAAATTCGAAGAAGAGACCGGCCATACCGTCGAAGTCACGAAATCCAACAACGAAGAGATGATCGCCAAGCTGCGCGCCACGGGCGGCGGTGGTTTTGACCTCGCTCAGCCGTCGCAAGACCGCATCATGGGCCCGCAGATGGAATTTGGCATCTACAAACCGATTGATGTCTCCAAGCTGAACAAAGAGCTATTCATCACCTCCATGCTCGACTCGACCATGGCGAACACCACCGTGAACGGTGATGTCTACGGCGTGCCGCATGTCTGGGGCACCTCCGGTCTGGTGATGAACACCGCCGAAGCAGGTGAGACGGTCAAGGATTACACTGACCTCTGCGCGCCGGAAGTGGCGGGTAAGGTCTCCTACCGTCTGAAACGTCCGACGCTGATTGGTTTCGCCTTCGCCATGGGCGAAGACCCCTTTGCCGCCTATGGCGACGAAGCCAAATACGCCGAGATCATGGGCAAGGTCGAAGCCAAGCTGATCGAATGCAAAGCGAACGTCAAAACCTACTGGGGTGGCGGTGATGAGCTGATGAACCTGCTGCGCTCGGGCGAGGTGACCGCGTCGATGGCATGGGACACCGGCGGTTGGAAGCTGAACGACGACAACGCTGATCTGACCTTCGTGGCCCCGGCCTCGGGGGCTCTGGGCTGGATCGACACCTTCGTTCTGCCCGCCAAAGGGCAGGCCGATGATGTGGCCTATGAGTGGATCAACTTTGTCATGCAGCCCGAAGTCGCGGCGATGATTACCGCAGCGGCGGGCAACTTCACTGCTTCTGCAGGCGCGGATGAATTTGCCGAAGACAGCCTGAAAGCCAAGTATCAGGCCAGCTTCCCCCAAGAAGCCATCGACAACATCAAATGGTATCCGCCGGTGCCTGCCGGTCTGGAAACGATCGAAGGCGAAGTGCTGGACCGCGTCCAAGCTGCCAACTGATAACTGACCATCGGGCGGCACCCTCATCTCGGGGGTGTCGCTCCTTTATACGGAATTCACATGACCCCAGATCTGGAATGCGTCGACCTCGTTAAGCGGTTCGGCGATACCACCGCTGTTAACAACGTCTCCTTCACGGTGCCGCCCGGCAGTTTCTTCTCCATCCTCGGGCCTTCGGGCTGCGGCAAGACGACGATCATGCGGATGATCGCGGGGTTCCTCGACCCCACCTCCGGTGACATTCGAATCAAGGGCGGATCGGTGCTCGACACGCCGCCGAACAAGCGGCCCGTGAACATGGTGTTCCAGCATCTGGCGCTTTTCCCGATGATGACGATTGCCGAGAATATCGGCTACGGGTTGCGCCGCCGCGGCATGGCCAAGGGAGAGATCGCGCGTAAAGTCGATGAGGCGCTCGACCGGATCGGCCTGCCGGGGATCGGCGCGCGCAAGGTGGATGAGCTTTCGGGCGGTCAGAAACAACGGGTCGCCATCGCGCGCTGCATGGTGTTGGAGCCTGACGTGCTGCTGCTGGATGAGCCGCTGGGCGCACTGGATCTGAAACTGCGCGAACATATGAAGGTAGAGCTGAAGGCCCTGCAAGCTGCCTTTGACACGACATTCGTCTATATTACCCATGACCAATCCGAAGCGCTGGTGATGTCCGATCAGATCGCAGTGATGAGCAACGGCCAGTTCGAGCAGGTGGGCCGGGGGCAAGACCTCTATTACCGCCCCGAGACGCCCTTCGTCGCGGGTTTCATCGGGGAATCGAACCGCTGGAAGGGCCGGATCGAGCGGGTGGAGGGCGACGCCCTGCAACTGCGCACCGACAGTGGGCTCGCGATGCGGGCCACCGGCGCGGGCCTTGCCCAAGGCGCACGGGCCGAGATTTTCGTGCGACCTGAATCCATTCGTCTTGCCGCCAGCGCCGATGCGCTCGCAGGGTTCGATAATCAACTGACGGGCAGGGTGACCAGCCTGCTGTTCAACGGCGCGGCGTCGCGCGTGTTGGTGCAGGATGACGTGGGTGAAACGCTTGAAGTCACGCTGCCGCAATCGGGAGAATTCTCAAGCCTGCAACGCGGTGATGCGGTGCATATCGGCTGGGGTGCGGGGCAGGCGACCTGCTTTGGGGCCGCCTGATGCGCAGCCAATCCCGCATTACATTCTACCTGCTGCTGACGCCTTTGGTGCTGTGGCTGGGGCTTTTGATCATCATTCCGCATATCGACATGCTGCTGATTTCCCTGCGCGAGCGGATCAGCTTTGGCGTCTATGAAACCAGTCTGGCGCAATATGAAAAGGCGTTGACCGAACCACTTTACCTACGCACCTTTTGGCGCACGGCGGTGATGTCGGTGCTGGCAACCGCGCTGACGCTGCTGATCGCCTTTCCGGTGTCCTATTACATCGCCAAGATGGCCAAGGGGCGCTTGCAACAGGTGTTGTTCCTGCTCTGCCTGATCCCGTTCTATGTCTCTGAATTGGTGCGTACTTTCGGCTGGATGATCCTGCTGCGTGAGACCGGTCTCGTCTCGAACCTGTTGCAATGGGTGGGGCTGGCGGATCGCCCAGTTGAGATGCTCTATACAGATGCCACAATGATGGTGGGGCTGGTCTATACCTCCATGCTCTTCATGGTAGTGCCGCTTGTCACTACGCTGGAAAGCCTCGACGACAGTGTGATCGAGGCGGGCTATGATCTGGGCGGCAGCGGGCTTTCCGTCCTGCGTGAGATCATCATCCCCCACGCCATGCCCGGCATCGTGTCGGGCTGTATCGTGGTCTTCATGCTGAGCTTGGGCAACTATCTGACGCCGACGATGCTGGGCGGCAAGGACAGCCTGTGGTTCACCGAAATGATCTATAACCAGTTCATCGTGCGCTCCAATTGGGAGCTGGGCGCCGCCTTTGGCTTTATGCTTCTGGTGCTGTCTTCGGTGATCGTCTGGGGGATGCTCTGGCTCACGGGCCGGACCCTCAAGGAAACGATGGGGTGATCCAATGATCCCGACAATCCCGCAATCGCGCAGCTTTCGCATCCTCTATGGCGGCTATGTGGCGCTGTTCTTTCTCTATCTGGCCCTACCGCTGACCGTGGTGGCGGTCTTTGCCTTCAACGACAGCCAGTTCCCGTCTCTTCCGTGGGAGGGATTCACGTGGAATTGGTTCTTCGGCGAGGAGCGCCCGCAGATCGGCGTCTTTCATGAACGTGGCATCCTGCGGTCGGTGGTCACATCGGCATTCGTGGCGCTTTGCGTGGCGATCATGTCGGTCTGCGTTGGCACGACGAACGCCTTTTTGTTCAACCGCTATGAGTTTCGCGGCAAGGGGTTTCTCTATGTGTTGATGCTGCTGCCGCTGGTGATCCCCGGCATCGTGCTGGGCATCTCGGTGCTGGTATTCTCATCCACGCTGGCCAATGGCGTATGGGACATGGCGCAGATCGACATTCAGGCGCTGCGCCCCGGTCTGCTTTTGGTGATCCTGGGGCAGTTCAGCTTTATCACCACCATCGCCACGCTGGTGATCTCGGCCCGGTTGCAAAAGTTTGACCGCACGTTGGAAGAGGCGGCGCTGAACCTTGGGGCGGATCGTTTGACGGCGGTGCGCACGATCACGCTGCCGTTCCTTGCGCCTGCAATGGTCGGGGCGGTCGTGGTGGCGTTTCTCATGAGCTTTGAGAACTTCAACACGACGCTGATGCTGGTGGGCTCTGACGCGCCGCTGACCATTGCGATGTTCGATCGGTTGAAAGAGGGCTCGACCCCGCTGCTGAACGCCGTGTCGCTGTTGTTGATGCTGGGCTCGTCGCTTCTGGCGCTGATGGTGATCTTGTTTCAAAAACGAAGCTAAGACCTCGGCAGGCCCGTGCTGGGCCTGCCGCCTTTGGCTAAAGCGCCCCGCGCACCGCCAGACAAAACCTCTCTAACATATCCGCATCCTCGGCGAGGGCACGCCGCAGCGACCGAGGCAGTTCAAGCTGCACCCCCTCGCCAGAGCGGGTGCGGTTGCAGATGTTCGTCTCATGCACGCCGGGCAGGGTGGTGTTGGGTGCCGCGTCAAACCCCGCGT
>NZ_LWER01000010.1:0-23919 GCF_001634775.1 Sulfitobacter sp. HI0027 | reverse complement strand
ATTGCATAGGTCACGCCGTAGATCGTATCGCAGTGAAAAGGCGGGCGGCAGGGATCGAGAAGCGGACCTGTCGCACTGCCAAGCGGGGCGAAAACCTCGGCCGCTTTTTCCAGCCGTCGCCGGAGGTCAGCCCCCGTGATACGCAGCGCCCAGACCGCGTTTTGATAAGGAACCAGCCCGGCGATATGGCGGCGCTGCACCGCACCGGGGGGGATGTGCAAAAAATGCTCGGGCCCGCCACGCCCGCCCGCCGTATGTGCCGCCGTGGCCGCGAGGATGGGCAATGCGCTGTCTGCCGTGCCCGCCACGCCCTTGCGTATCACCTCGGCCTGCGCGCGGGCGGTCAGCGCGTCGATGGGGGTGGGCATGGCAAGGGCAAAGTAGTTGTGCAGCGGCCTCCCCGTGTGACCGACCACCTCTTCCAGATGCTTGCGGGTGCCAATGTGACTGATCCGCGCGGCACTGAGCACCACGGGATCGGCCAGCGTTTGCGCGCTGTTGTCGCGCAGGTGGCTGTGATGCTGCGACACCCGCCAGCCCCCCCGTGCGTCCCGTTCAAGGGCCAAATCTAGCACCGCCAAATCGGACCCGCCAAACCCCGGCATTGCCGCCGGTCGGTTGGACAGGGTGCCTGCCTGCGTGTCGACCCCCTTGCGCGGGCCGTGGTCCGCGCCGGGAAACCGAAGGTGGGTGTGGCCGGTAATCACGGCGTCGATCCCTTCGATCTGAGCCAAGGCGCAGATGTCTTCTTCGGCGGCGATCTCTCCTTTTTGGGGGATGCCCATATGGGCCAGCAGCACGGTGAGGTCGGCCCCCTCTGCCCGCAGCGTCAGGGCGGCGCTGCGCAGGCTTTCGAGGGGGCTGACGATCTCAGCCGCGTCTTCCAAGACCTCGCGGTTCCAAATCGCCGTGCGGCCCGGCAGAACGGAAAGCAGGCCAACCTGCAGCGTAGAGGAGGGATGCCCCCCAACAGCGGGCAGCAGGCATGACACAACGGCCCAGCGGCGCAGGGGGCCGGGATCGGTCAGATGCAGATTGGTTGAGATCAGCGGCATATCAATCGCGCCCGCCACGGCGCGCAGATAGGGCAGACCATGATCAAGGTCGTGATTGCCCAAGCCCAAGCCATCATATCGCAGATGGTTTACACAGGCGACAAGCGGATGCGTAGGGGTGACGGGCATCTGGGCGAGTTGGTCGCCCAAGGCATTGCCCTGCAACAGATCACCATTGTCGAGCAAGAGACAGGCCGCGCCCTGTTCAGCGGCCTCTTGCCGGGCGGCGCGGATCAGCGTGGCAACCCCGGCCAACCCATGGTGCCCCACCGAACGGTCGCCCACATAATCATGGCCCACGATCTGCATGTGCAAATCAGTCGTGGCCAATATGCGCAGACGTGCCCCGACCGGGGTGCCCCCCTCGGGGGGAACGACACCGGCCGTGACATATGTGCTGCGCTTGTTCACCGTAAAGGGAATTACTCGTTAAAAATACACAACCTAAAGCTGTTTTTATATGACCAAATTTCAACCGCTCTGGCAAGGGGGCTTGGGATTGCCAATATCGCCTGCGCCGTGGCATGGCTGGGCGAAACGCACAAAGCCTGTATCGGGCCGGTATCGGGAGAGCACCATGCGTCACGCGGAGACGGTAACCTTTGGAGGCTCGGCCCTTGATCGGGCGGGAGAGATACGTGGCAACCCGGAAGCGTTGGCGCAGCTTCGCGCCGACCCTGCCGCGCGCGCCATCGTCTTTTGGCGTGGCAAACCCCTGATCGCGCCTGAACGCCCTGCCGGTTTGGTCCGATTGGCGATGGATCACCCGGCGCTGCAAGAGGCCGCTGCCGCGCCGATCTTGCTGGGCCGTGAGGACGGGGCCGCGCGCTTTGCTGTCGATATCTCAGGCTGGCAGCCTGCCGATCTGGACCAATCGCAACTGGGGGCGTTCCTTGACCCCAGCGAGCAGCGGCACCCACTGCTGGGCGATGACATGGCATTCGCCGAGTTGCGGCGGGTGATGACATGGCTTGACCCGCGCGATGCCGAACTGGCTGCCAGCGGCAAGGCGATCCTCGGTTGGCACGAAACGCACCGCCATTGCGCGCGCTGCGGCGCTGCGACCGATCCGGCCCAAGGCGGATGGCAGCGCGTCTGCCCCGACTGCGGCGGCGCGCATTTCCCGCGCACCGACCCGGTGGTCATCATGTTGATAACCCATGGCAACTCCGTGCTCATGGGCCGCTCGCCCGGCTGGCCCGAGGGGATGTATTCGCTGCTGGCGGGCTTTGTCGAGCCGGGAGAGACGGTAGAGGCCGCCGTGCGGCGGGAGGTTTTTGAAGAAGCAGGGGTGCAAGTCGGCGCGGTGAGCTACCTCTCCAGCCAGCCATGGCCTTTTCCGGCCTCGCTGATGTTGGGCTGCGCTGGCGAAGCGCTGAGCCGCGACCTGACCATTGACCCGGTTGAGATCGAAGACGCGCTCTGGGTCACCCGAGAAGAGATGATGGATGTCTTTGCCGGAAGCCATCCGCATCTGCTGCCCGCCCGGCGTGGGGCCATCGCGCATTTCTTGCTGGAAAACTGGCTTGCGGATACACTGACCTGATACACCGACCTAACAGGCCCGGTCAAAGCGGCAGGGGTGGCAAATGCGAGCAGAAGAATTGGAACGGACGGAATGAAATTCTCGACCAAAGAAGACGTCGAAGCCCCGATTGAAGCGGTTTTTGACATGTTGTGCGATTTTGAGAGCTTTGAGCGGGCGGCCATGCGGCGCGGTGCCGAGGTGCAGCGCGCCGATACGATGCATCAGCCCGGTGTGGGAATGACGTGGAACGCGGTCTTCCCGCTGCGCGGCAAGCGGCGCGAGCTGACGCTTGAAATGGTGACCTTCGACCGGCCCAACGAGATGGTGATCGACAGCATGTCGCAGGGGTTAGCGGGGCAAATGTCGTTTGAATTGATGCCCCTGTCGCGCAACAGCACGCGCGTGTTGGTCGCGCTTGAGATCAAGCCGCTGACCCTTTCCGCGCGGCTTTGGGTGCAATCGCTCAAACTGGCCAAGACGACCCTGACCAAGAAATACAAGGACCGCGTCGCGGAATATGCCCGCGGTATGGAAGAGCGTCACGCCCGCGGCGTCAAAGTCTGAGCCTGCGCGCCCAGCCTACATCCCGGTCGGCGCGCCCCGGCCGGGATGGGCGGGGTAGGCCCCCAGAATCTCAAGCATATTGGTGAAATACCCCAATTCATCCAGCGCGCGTTTCACCGCCGGGTCTTCGGGATGGCCCTCGATATCGGCGTAGAACTGTGTCGCGGTGAAGGACCCGCCGACCATATAGCTTTCGAGCTTGGTCATGTTCACCCCATTGGTCGCAAAGCCCCCCATCGCCTTGTAAAGCGCGGCGGGAATGTTGCGCACCTCGAAGACGAAGGTGGTCAGCATCCGCTCGGCCCGGCGCGAAAGGTCGATCTGCGGGGCCATCAGCAGAAAGCGGGTGGTGTTGTGGTCCATATCCTCGATATCGCGGGCCAGCACGGTCAGGCCGTTGATCTCTGCCGCGACCTCGCCTGCCAGAACGCCATCGGTGCTGCCCTCGGTCGCGGCCAGTTCGGCGGCGGCCCCGGCGGAATCGGCGGCGGGTTCAGAGGTGATGCCATGTTGCTGCAAGAAACTGCGCGCCTGCGGCAGCAGCACCAGATGCGCGCGGACATGTTTGATGTCTTTTAATGCCACGCCGGGGCGGGCCATCAGAGCGATGCGCACCCGGACGAAAGCTTCGCCGATGATATGCAGCCCGCTTTCCGGCAGCAGGCGGTGGATATCGGCCACACGGCCATAGGTCGTGTTCTCCACCGGCAGCATCGCCAGTTCGGCGCGCCCTTCATTTACGGCGCGGATCACGCCTTCGAACGACTGGCAGGGCACCGGTTCCATGTCGGGGCAGGCTTGAAGGCAGGCCTCGTGACTATAGGCGCCAAGGGCCCCTTGGAAGGCGATGCGCGGCGTGGTCTGGGCGGTCATGGATCGTATCCTGCTGCAAAAGGCGCGGAGAAGGGCAATTGGTCGCGGTAACTACACCTTGCCTGCGCCAAGGGAAAGCAATAGATACGCGGGCAACGATGCCAAGAACCATGGCCCGCCCATGGTGCCAATACCAAGTGATGGACCCTGACGCATGTTCGATACAATGACCCTGACCAAAATCGCAGCCGGCGTATTCGGCGCCTGGTTGGTACTTCTTCTGGGCAAATGGGCGGGGGAAGAGATTTACCACGCCGATGCACATGGGGAAGCGTCCTATGTGATCGAAGTGGCCGATGCCGGTGGTGACGAAGGCGGCGAAGAGATCGACTTTACCGCCGTGATGGCCGAAGGCGATGCCGACAGCGGCTCTAAAGTGTTCCGCAAATGCGCCGCGTGCCACAAGGTCGACGGCTCCAACGCCGTTGGTCCGCACCTTGACGGTGTGGTCGACCGCGATATCGCCTCGGTTGACGGTTTCGGGTATTCCGGCGCTCTGACCTCGCTCGAAGGTGCATGGACCCCGGAAGAGCTGAGCGCCTTCCTCACGAGCCCCAAAGGCTATGCCCCCGGCACCACCATGGGTTTCGCCGGTCTGCGTAAAGTCGAAGACCGCGCTGACGTGATCGCTTACCTACAAAGCGTTTCCAACTAATTCCACGCTGCATTGCGTGAGTGAAAGCCGCCCTCTGGGGCGGCTTTTGCGTTTGGGCGCGGCGGAACGTCTTCTTCATGCAGGTGTTGGGCCATGAAACGTCCACACCGAAAGGAGACGCGACATGCAAAGTCATACAACCACGGTCAATGGGATCGAAATGCGTTGGGAAGAGACGGGGGCGGGTGATCCTGTCATCCTGCTTCACGGTATTCCCACATGCCCCGCGCTTTGGCGGGATGTCGCCCCGAAGGTCACCGGGCGCCGGGTGCTCGCTTGGGAAATGCCGGGGTATGGTGCCTCTATCCCGCAGGGCGAAGGGCGTGATATTTCGGTCTCGGCTCAGGCGGACTATCTGGTCGCTTGGATGCGCGATCAGGGTATCTCGCGTGCGATCCTTGCCGCGCATGACCTTGGCGGCGGTGTCGCGCAAATTGCGGCGGTGCGTCATCCTGAGATGGTCAGCGGGCTGCTTTTGACGAATGCGATCAGCTACGATTCATGGCCCGTGCCGCTTGTCAGCGCCGTGGCCAAGACTGGCGGCGTAGCGAAACATGCGCCCGATGGGTCGTTCCACCAGTTGCTGAAAATGATGTTTTCAAAGGGGCATGAGACCGACGCCGCCGCCGAGGCTGCGTTTGACGCCCACGCCCCGCATTACGCCCAACATGGAGAGGCCGAAGCCTTTGTCCGGCAGGCGCAGTCGCTGGACGTGGAAGATACCAAGGCCATCGCAGACAAGCTGCCCACCCTCAACATCCCCGCGCGGATCATCTGGGGTGCTGCGGATGAGTTTCAAAAACTCGAATATGGGGAGCGGCTGGCGAAAGATCTGAATGCACCGCTGCGGCGGATCGAAGGGGGCAAACACTTCACGCCCGAGGATCACCCGGACCTATTGGCGGAAGAGATCAACGCATTGATCCGCACGGTCGACGGAGCCTGAGCAAAGAGCGGGGCGCGGCATTGTGCGCGCCCCGCTCTTCGAAATTACTGAGCCGCGATCACCGGGGCGGCGACGTTTGCCGCGGCGATCCCGCCGATGTCGCAGCGCCACGCGGGCAGGCGGATCACGGCGCGGCTGCGGCCCGCCTCTACATGCACCTCGAAATCCCCGCCGTGCATTTCGATCAGCTTGCGGGTCAGCGGCAGGCCAAGGCCCAGCCCGCCCTTTGTGCTGCGATTGTCCATCATGCCGCCGACGATAAAGGGTTTGTAAAGCTCGGCAAGGTCGACGTGATCGTCAAAAGAGCCATTGTCGGTGATCGAAATCTCGATATTGCCCTCGGCGTCTTTGAACGTCTCTAGCGCGATCTCACTGCCGCCGTGCAGCACGGAGTTCAGAACCAAGGCCGTCACTGCCAATTCGATCTGGTCGCCATCTATGTGCATTTCCTCAAGCGGCAGGCTGTCGCGCAGAGTGATGGTTTTCGTGGTCGCATCTGTGGTGGCGAAATGCAGGGCCGAAACCGATTGCAAAAGATCGTTCAGATTGCATTTCCGCTCGTTCAGGCGCAGCTCTCCGGTGCTGACATTGCTGTAGGATATGATCGTCTCGATCAACGCGCTAAGGTGGTCGACAGACCGCCGGGCAGAGCGAATCAGCAGCGGATTAACCCCTTGTTCGGCTTTGGCCTCCAACATGCGCAGGCTGCCGAAGAGAACCGTGAGCGGTGTTCGCAGTTCGTGACCTACCAGCGTTAAAAACGTGGATTCGGCGCTGGTGTCGGCCTTTAGCTCAGGGGCGTTCGGCTGGCTGTGCTCAAGCGCCGCGACGACCATACGGCCAAGGTCTTCCAACAGGGCGATCTGTTTCTCGGAGGGCTGTTCGTGCGGTTGCAGGTCCAGCGCGCAGAGGCTGCCAAAGCGGTGGCCCGAGGAAAGGATCAGCGGCACGCCGCAGTAATAGCGCGCCTCGGGTCCGCCCTTGGCAACCATGGGGTGGCGCTCAAATCGGGGGTCTTTGCTGAGGTCGGGCACCACCAGTGGCACGTCCGACATGATCGTATGGCTGCAAAACCCGGTGTCTTTCGGCATCGGTTCCAGCGGGTAGCCAACCACGGATTTGTACCATTGGGTTTCGGCCTCCACGACGCTGATATGTGCAATCGGACAGTCAAGCAGACGGCGGGTGGCCTCGCAGATAGTGTCGAACAAAGCTTCGTTCTCGGCTGTGAGGCCGGGCACATCAAAAACGGCGCGCAAGCGGGCTTCTTCGTTAAAGGGAATCGGGTAGGTTCTCATCGTCTGCTCCAGTTTACGCATCGTTAACTTGAGTGAAGAATCTGTTAATTTTGGGGCGAGAAATCGGCTGGCCTGCGAAGTTCCCGGGCGTCGGGCTACACATTCTCGCGAGCGGAAGCGGGGGAAATCGCCCTTCGATGGGGCAACCTCCGCGGCGGACCGCCCGTGCAGGGCAACCTTACATATTCGCAACTTGTATCTTGGCATCTCACAGCGTTAGCCTAGATGACGCCTACCCGGACTATGCCACGCCAAGGAGTGACCTATGCCCCGTGCCCAGACCCGCGCCGCGACCCGCCCTTCGGTCTTTGATGACCTGCCGCTATGGCTCGCGACGCTGACGCTGATGGTGGCGGCCCTCTTGGCCGGTGCCGCCGCGGCGCAGGAGCAGGAGCAGGAGGTCATCAAAAGCCATGGCTATTCTTTTTATGGCGATCTGACTTACCCGGCGGATTTCGAGCATTTTAACTATGTGAACCCCGATGCACCCAAGGGCGGGGAAATCTCGATCCCCTTCGTGGGCACGCTGGATTCGATGAACCCCTATTCCGGCAAGGGCCGTGCGCATCTGTTCTCGATCTTTGGGTTTGAAAGCCTGCTGGGCGAGGCCCCATCGGGTGAGCCGCTGCCAGCGGATGTCTATGGCGAAAGCTACTGCCTGCTGTGCGAAAGCCTTGAGTATCCCGAGGACAAGTCTTGGGTGACCTTCCACATGCGCCCCGAGGCGACGTTTTCGGACGGCACTCCGGTGACCGCGCATGACATCGTGTTCTCGCACAACTTGCTCTTGGACGAGGGCCTGAAATCCTATGCAGACGCGGTGCGGAAGCGCATCCCCAAGGTCGAGGCGCTGGACGACCACACGGTGAAGTTCCACTTTGCCGACGGTATCTCCCGCCGCAGCCTGATCGAGACGGTGGGCGGCGTGCCCGCATGGCCGAAACATTGGTTCGAGGAAACCGGCAACACCCTTAAAGACAGCTGGATGGACCCGCCCCCCGGATCGGGCGCCTATATGGTCGAAAGCGTCGATCTGACCAAGCGCATCGTGCTGAAACGCAACCCCGACTACTGGGGCAAGGACTTGCCGATCAACCGTGGCCGCATGAATTTCGACCGCATCCGGCTGGAGATTTTCAGCGACGACACTTCGGCCTTTGAGGCGTTCAAGGCGGGCGAATACACCTTTCGCGCCGAAGGGGATTCCAAGAAATGGGCCACGGGCTACGACTTCTCCAAGGTGAGTGACGGCGACATCGTCAAGGCCGAGCTGCCCGACGGCTCGCCCCCCACGCCTTCGGGGATCATCTTTAACCTCGGCCGCGAGACGCTGCAGGACCGCCGTGTGCGCGAGGCTGTGGCACTGATGTTCAACTTTGAATGGACCAACGAGTCGCTGCAATACGGGCTCTTCAGCCACCGCGCCTCGTTCACGCAAGACACGCCGCTGATGGCCGGGGCCGCGCCCGAGGGGGCGGAACTGGCGCTTCTGGAAAGCCTTGGCGATCTGGTGCCGGGGGAGCTGTTGAGCGCGCCTGCCGTGGTACCGCATACCTCAGACCCCAGCCGCCTGTTGGACCGGCGCAACGCGCGGCAGGCGTCCAAGCTGTTGGAGGATGCGGGGTGGACCGTGCAGAACGGCATGCGTGTCAATGAGGCGGGCGAACCCCTGCGGCTGAACTTCCTGATGAACTCCGCCGGGTCGCCGACGATTTCGGCGGTGATCGAAAATTTTGTGGGCAACCTGCAATCCATCGGCATCGACGCGCGGCTGGAGAAGGTGGACAGTTCGCAATACACCGCCCGCGAGCGGGACCGCGACTATGACATGATCTATGACGCCTATGCCGCCTTCCTTGGCACCGGCACCGGTCTGTCGCAGCGCTACGGGTCCGAGGCGGCGGAATTTTCGCTGTTCAACCCCGCAGGGCTTGCCAGCCCGCTGGTCGACGCGATCATCGAAGCCTCGCTCGATGCCGAAACGGCAGAGGACGAAGATGCGGCTCTGATAGCGCTGGATCGGGCGCTGCGGCATGAATTCTTTATGATCCCCACATGGTACAACGACAGCTATTGGGTTGCCTATTACGACCAATACGACCGCCCCGAGATTCCGTCCTATGCTTTGGGCTACCTCGATTTCTGGTGGTATGACGAAGACCGCGCGCAGCAATTGCGCGCCTCCGGCGCCTTGCGGTAAAGCGACCACATGGGTGCTTATATTCTCAGACGGCTGTTGCTGGTGATCCCGACCTTGTTCGGCATCATGCTGGTCAACTTTGCCTTGGTGCAATTCGTCCCCGGTGGCCCGGTCGAGCAGGCCATCGCGCGGATTCAGGGCGGCGGCGATGTCTTTGGCGGCTTTGCCGGGGGCAACAACGACGCCGGGGTCGACACGATGGCACGCGGGTCTGACAGTACCTATGTCGGCGCGCGCGGGTTGCCCCCTGAGTTGATCGAGGAGTTGGAAAAGGAGTTCGGCTTCGACAAACCCCCCGTGGAGCGGTTCTTTCACATGCTGTGGAACTACATGCGGCTTGATTTCGGCGAGAGTTACTTCCGTGCCATCAGTGTGATCGAACTGATCAAGGAAAAGCTGCCAGTCTCGATCACGCTGGGGCTTTGGTCAACGCTGATCGCGCATCTGGTGTCGATCCCCTTGGGCATCCGCAAGGCGGTGCGCGACGGCAGCCGGTTCGATACCTGGACCTCGGGCGCGATCATTGCGGCCTATGCGATCCCCGGTTTCCTCTTTGCCATCCTGCTGCTGGTGCTCTTTGCCGGTGGGTCTTACTGGCAGATCTTCCCGCTGCGTGGCCTGACCTCGGATAATTTCGACAGCCTCAGCCCCTTGGGCAAGGTGGCCGATTATTTCTGGCACATCACGCTGCCGGTGCTGGCCTCGACGATCTCGGCCTTTGCCACGCTGACGCTGCTGACCAAGAACAGCTTTCTGGACGAGATCAAAAAGCAATATGTCATCACCGCCCGCGCCAAGGGTCTGTCAGAGCGCAAGGTGCTTTACGGGCACGTCTTCCGCAACGCGATGCTGATCGTGATCGCCAGTTTCCCGGCGGTCTTCATCTCGGTCTTTTTCGGCGGGTCGATCATTATCGAGACGATCTTTAGCCTTGATGGGCTGGGGCGTCTGGGTTTTGAGGCAGCGGTTGCGCGCGATTATCCGATCGTCTTCGGGACGCTCTTCATCTTTGGGCTCATCGGCCTTGTCGTCGGCATTTTGTCGGACATGATGTATGTGCTCGTCGACCCGCGCATCGACTTTGAGAAGAGGGAAGGCTGATGGCGCTGTCCCCCCTGAACCAGCGCCGCTGGCGCAATTTCACCGCGAACCGCCGTGCCTATTGGTCGTTGTGGATTTTCGCGATCCTCTTTGGCATTTCGCTGCTGGCAGAGTTCGTGGCCAACGACAAGCCGATCCTCGTGAGCTATCGCGGCGAGTATTACGCGCCGATCTTCAATTTCTACCCCGAGACCGCTTTTGGCGGGGATTTCCAGACCGAAGCCGCCTATCGCGACCCTGAGGTGCAATGCCTCATCGCCACCGGTGGGCTGGATGCCTGTTTCGACGACCCTGAGGGCTATATTATCGACGCTGCGGATGGCGAGGTCGAAGGCGAAGCGATCGACAAAGGCTGGGCGCTTTGGCCCGTCATTCCCTATTCCTTCGACACCGCCGTGGACCGCCCCGGTGCCGCACCGCTGCCGCCCAATGGGCAGAACTGGCTCGGGACCGACGGCACCAAACGCGATGTGATGGCGCGGGTCATCCATGGCTTCCGGCTTTCGGTGGTGTTCACCCTGATCGTCACCGGGGCGGCGTCGATCATCGGCATTCTGGCGGGCGCGGTGCAGGGCTTCTTTGGCGGCTGGCTCGATCTGATCTTTCAGCGCATCATCGAGATTTGGTCCTCAACCCCGTCGCTTTATGTGATCATCATCATGTTCGCCATTCTCGGGCGAAGTTTCTGGCTCTTGGTGATCCTCCTCGTGCTGTTCTCATGGACCGCGCTGGTGGGTGTGGTGCGGGCCGAATTCCTGCGCGCACGCAACCTTGAATACGTCCGCGCTGCCCGTGCGCTTGGGGTGGGCAACGGCACCATCATGCTGCGCCATATGCTGCCCAATGCGATGGTGGCCACGCTGACCATGCTGCCGTTTATCATCACGGGCACGATCTCCACGCTGGCGACGCTCGACTTCTTGGGCTTTGGCCTGCCGTCCTCGGCGCCGTCGCTGGGGGAGTTGACGTTGCAAGCCAAGCAGAACCTGCAAGCGCCTTGGCTGGCCTTCTCGGCCTTCTTTACCTTTGCCATCATGTTGTCGCTGCTGGTCTTCATCTTTGAAGGCATCCGCGACGCATTCGATCCCAGAAAGACCTTCTCGTGACTGCTTTGTTGGACGTCAAAGACCTGCAGGTTTCCTTTCGGCAGGACGGGCAGTTGATCCCGGCGGTGCGCGGGGTCAGCTTTGCCGTGAACCGAGGAGAGACGGTGGCGCTGGTGGGGGAAAGCGGCTCGGGCAAGTCGGTCTCGGCGCTCTCGACGGTGTCGCTCTTGGGCGATAGCGCGCGGGTCAGCGGCTCGGTCACTTATGATGGGCAAGAGATGATCGGTGCAGATGACAAGCTGCTGCATAAGGTGCGCGGCAACGACATCTCGTTCATTTTTCAAGAGCCGATGACCTCGCTCAACCCGCTGCACACGATCGAAAAGCAACTGGCGGAGTCGCTGGCGCTGCATCAGGGATTGCAGGGGGCCGAGGCGCGGGCGCGGGTGTTGAGCCTCTTGGAACAGGTCGGCATCAATGACGCGGAGAGCCGCATGGGCGCCTATCCGCACCAGCTTTCGGGCGGGCAGCGGCAGCGCGTGATGATCGCGATGGCACTGGCCAACAAGCCCGACATCTTGATCGCGGATGAGCCAACCACGGCGCTCGACGTGACCATTCAGGCGCAGATTCTCGACCTGTTGAAAGACCTGAAGGATGAGATGGGGATGGGGCTTTTGTTCATTACCCATAACCTCGGGATCGTACGGCGCATCGCCGACCGGGTCTTTGTCATGCAGAAAGGGCTGGTCGTCGAAGAGGGGCCGACCGCCGAGATTTTCGACAATCCGCAACACCCCTATACACGCAAACTGCTCGGCGCCGAGCCCACCGGCGCGCCGGCCCCTGTGGCGGCGGATGCGCCCGAAGTGCTGCGCACCGACAACCTCAAGGTTTGGTTTCCGATCCAGAAGGGCCTGCTGCGTCGTACCGTGGGCCATGTGAAGGCCGTCAACGACACCAGCCTGTCGATCCGCGCGGGCGAAACGCTTGGCATCGTCGGGGAAAGCGGCTCGGGCAAGACCACCGCGGCGCTGGCAATCATGCGGCTCATCGGCTCAGAGGGGGAGGTGACTTTTCGTGGCGAGGACCTACGCAAATGGTCCACTAAAAAGCTGCGCCGCCTACGCGCCGACATGCAGATCGTCTTTCAGGACCCTTTCGGCTCGCTCAGCCCGCGGATGACCTGTTTCCAGATCATCTCGGAGGGGCTGGCGATCCATAAGATCGACAAGGCGCGCGACAGACGTGAACTGGTGGCGGAGGTGATGACGGAAGTGGGGCTCGACCCCGCGACGATGGACCGCTACCCGCATGAGTTTTCCGGCGGGCAGCGCCAGCGGATCGCTATCGCCCGCGCCATGGTGCTGCGGCCGAAGCTGCTGGTTCTGGACGAGCCAACCTCGGCCTTGGACATGACGGTGCAGGTGCAGATCGTAGATTTGCTGCGGGAATTGCAGGCGAAATACGGGTTGGCCTATCTGTTCATCAGTCACGATCTGAAGGTCGTGCGGGCGATGTCGCACAAGGTGATGGTGATGAAGCGCGGCGATGTGGTGGAATACGGCGACGTTGATGCGCTTTATGACAATCCGCAGACCGACTATACGCGCAAGCTGTTGCAGGCGGCTGGTTAAGCAGACGTCGTAAGTGCGGAGAGGGAGAGGGGGCGTTGCCCCCATCGCGCCGGGGGGCGCGATTCCCCCGCGGGTATTTTTAAAAGGATGAAGATTGGGGGGCGTCGCCTGAGGGGCGGCGGTCTTTGGGCTTTAGCCTTCGCTTGGGCCGATCATGAAGCAGCTGACGTTGCGCGCGGCCAGACGGCGGCAGGCGAGGTCGGCGCTTTCGCGTGACAGGCCGAGGAAGTTCGCGTCATAGCCCTGCGGACGCTGCACCACTTTGCGCAATGTGCCATCAAGCGTCGACATTTCGGCCAGTGCGGTTTTCAGCAGGACCTTCTCGGCGGCGTAGCGGCTGGGGAAGCGGCCCACGTTGACCCCCCAGTGGCGACCGCCCGAGGTGGAGACGCGGGTCACGATTTCTTGCTCTACCGCCTGCTGTACGGCCAGCGTTACGTCTTTGGGCCGCGGTTCGGGGCGGGGGGAGGCCTGCGCGGTGGCGATGACGACTTCGGCGTCTTTGATCTCTGGTGTGGGCGCGGCGGCGGGCGGGGTTGGCGCGGTTTGCACCGCTTCGCGTAGGGCTGCCGTAATATCGCTGTTGGAGACGGTGCTGGTTGCTTCGGGGGCAGCTGCGGTGGCGACGACCACGACCTCGCTGCGGGGGCGGAGTTGCGGGCGTTTGGAGGTGGTGACAGCTCCGACAAGGCGGATCGTTTTGCCTGCGGCACCGGGGGCCGCGGGCGTGTCTTCGACATCGGCGTAGACCGGGGGCACTGGTTTGCGCAGGGGGG
Organism: Sulfitobacter sp. HI0027; assembly: GCF_001634775.1. Taxonomy (NCBI): domain Bacteria; kingdom Pseudomonadati; phylum Pseudomonadota; class Alphaproteobacteria; order Rhodobacterales; family Roseobacteraceae; genus Sulfitobacter; species Sulfitobacter sp. HI0027. Next base: position 10,240 of record NZ_LWER01000010.1, on the reverse strand, counting down.
CCGAAGAGGGGGCGCGGCGGAAGCCAAGGTCCATCAACTCGGCCACTTTGGCGTTGCGCGAGGCGGTGGATTTGCCCCCGAAGACGGTCACGATGATCCGTTCGTTGCCACGCTCGGCCGAGGCCGTCAGGTTGAAGCCGGCGGCGCGGGTATAGCCGGTTTTGATGCCATCGGCGCCTTTGTAAGATCCCAGAAACCGGTGGTTTGTGTGGGAGACCTTGCGCACGCCCGCATCGGCGGTGATGCGCGAGAACAGGTTGTAGTACTGCGGGTAATCATAGAGCAGGTGGCGGCCCAGAGCCGTCATATCGCGCGCGGTGGAGAGGTGGCCGCTTTCGGTCAGCCCGTGCATATTCTTGAAGGTGGTGCGCGTCATGCCAAGCTGTTTGGCGGTGCGGTTCATTCGGCGGGCAAAGGCGGCCTCGGACCCTTCGATGGCTTCGCCGATCGCGGTGGCGGCATCATTGGCGGATTTCACGGCGGCGGCGCGGATCAGGTAGCGCAGGGCGATTTTTTGGCCCGGACGCATGCCCAGTTTGCTGGGCGGCTCTGAGGCGGCGTTCTTGGAGATCGTTACTTGGGTATCGAGTGAGAGTTCCCCGCGTTCGACCGCTTGGAAAGCGATGTATAGGGTCATCATCTTGGTCAGGGAGGCGGGGTGCAGGCGCGTGTCGGCGTTCTCTGCGTGGATTTCTTTGCCGGTGCGGGCATCGATGACATAGGCGGCATAGGGGGCTGCCATGGCGCTGAGGGGTAGGATGACCAGAACCCAGAGTGCTGCGAATAGAAATAGCCCGTAACGGGCCGGCTGAATGCGCCGAGCCTTCATATTTGCCTGCCTTTTACTGCCTCAAGTCGCCGATTTTCGGCTGACCATTTATTGATTGGTTCAAGGCTAGCATAGGACGGCGCATCGCGGAAGCCGTCGAATCCGATGGACAGGGTAAAAAGGACGGATCTCTTCTCCAATATGTAGAGGCTTGCGCACATTGACCTACTATAAGCGCGAATAAGGCAAGAATTGGGCGTAAGTTGGCCCGCAGTGGGGCGTTTTTAGTTGGGGCGCAGAGGCGACTCACCGGCGCGGGCGAGTCACCCCGAAACGATCTTTTTCACCGTCTCTGGGAGGCCGGAAAGATCGTTGATTTCAGCAAAACGTGGTGAATTGGTTGGCGGTTCGGCGTGTTCCATCGCCCATGTGAGGTCATGGGGCACGTAGACGCCCCAGCCGCCCGCCTCGATCATCGGGCGTACATCGGAGGCCAGTGAGTTGCCGACCATCAGCCCCCGCGCGGCGCCTTGCCCATGCTGCTTAAAAATGTGGCGATAGGCGGCTTCGGTCTTGTGAGAGACGATTTCGACCGCATCGAACCTCTCTCGCAGGCCTGATTGCGCCAGTTTGCGCTCTTGATCCAGCAGGTCGCCTTTGGTCACCACGATCAGCCGGTAGTCACCGCGCAGGGTTTCCAGCACGTCTTCGACATGGGGCAGCAGTTCAATCGGATGGTCCAGCATCTCGCGCCCGGCGGCGAGCAGGTCACTGATCACCTCGGCGGGGACTTTGCCCTCTGTCACCTCGATTGCGGTCTCGATCATCGACAGGGTGAACCCTTTGATCCCGTAGCCGTAATGCGGCAGATTGCGCCGTTCGGCTTCCAAAAGCCGTGCCATCAGATGGTCGCGTTCACTATGTTCGGCCAGAAGGGCTGCAAAACGGTCGTGAGAGAGTGCAAAGTAGCGTTCATTATGCCACAATGTGTCATCCGCATCGAAACCGATGGTGGTGAGTGCCCCGCCCATATGTGCTGCCTCTTTCCTAAATTGGTTCAGGGGTTATATAGACGGCTGCACGACGAACAAGCTCTACCCCCAGCCGCAGGAGCAGCAATGCACCGTGACGACGCGAAAGCAGATTGGACGATCCAAGCAGCAGACCGGCCCGCGATGGGTTGGCAGATGATGGCGGACGGCCCCAAGGATGACGACGAGACTGAGTTGTTGACCAAAACCCGTCCCAAGACCAAACGCCCCCCGCTTTATAAAGTGATGCTGCTGAACGATGATTTCACCCCGATGGAATTCGTGGTGCATGTCTTGGAACGTTTCTTTGGCCTGAACCACGCGCAGGCGTTCGAGATCATGTTGACGGTTCACAAAAAGGGGCTGGCCGTGGTTGGCGTCTTTAGCCACGAGATCGCGGAGACGAAAGTGGCGCAGGTGATGGATTTCGCCCGGCGTCATCAACATCCGCTGCAATGCACTATGGAAAAAGAAGAATAACACGTGATTGATCCGCGACTGGAACTGGCCCTGAACGGCGGTGGGCTGGACTTGCCCGAAACTGGGGTGATCGCCATCTTTCAGCCCCCCGTGGATGCCGATTTGGCCGGTTTGCCGGTAGAGCGCTGCAAGATCATTCACGATTTCAAGCCAGCCTATGACGCTTGGACCGCGCGGGGCTATGAGGCCGCGCATTCGGTAGAGGGGCGTTATGCCGCCGCCATCGTCTGCCTGCCGCGCGCCAAACATGAGGCCCGCGCCTTGGTCGCTCAAGCCTGTGCTGTGAGCGACGGGCCGGTGGTGGTTGATGGGCAAAAGACCGATGGCGCGGATTCGATCCTGCGCGAAATGCGTGCGCGGGTGACGGTGCAGGGTCCGATCTCCAAGGCGCATGGCAAGCTTTATTGGATTGATACGGGCTCCAGCGATTTCTTCACCGATTGGGAAGCCGGTCCCGCCCAGACGGAGGGCGGCTTTTGGACCGCGCCGGGGGTCTTCTCTGCTGATGGGGTCGATCTGGCCTCGGCGCTGTTGGTGGATGTGCTGCCCGATAACCTTGGGGCCGAGGTGGCTGATCTGGGTGCAGGCTGGGGCTTTCTCTCGGCGCATATCCTGACGCGGCCCAAGGTGAAGACCGTGCATTTGGTCGAGGCCGGGCATATGGCGCTGGAATGCGCGCGTCATAACGTGACCGACGACCGCGCCGTGTTCCATTGGGAGGACGCCACCGAATGGCAGCCCCCGCACCGGATGGATGCGGTGGTGATGAACCCGCCCTTCCACACCGGCCGCGCCGCCGAGCCACAGATTGGTCAAGCCTTTGTCGCCGCCGCCGCGCGTATACTGTCGGGGCAGGGCGACCTATGGATGGTGGCCAACCGGCATCTGCCCTATGAGGCGGAACTGAAGAAACGCTTTGCACAGGTGGCGGAGCTTGGGGGGGATGCGCGGTTCAAACTGTTCCACGCCACACGCCCGCTGACCCGGCGCCGCTAAGCCTTAAGGGGGTATCCCGATGTCATTTTCGATCTCAGGCAAAACAGCCATCATCACAGGTGCCGCAGACGGCATTGGCCTTGCCATCGCGCGGCATCTGGCCGACCGGGGCGCCAATGTGATGTGCGCCGACTCTAACGAGAAAAAGCTGATGGAAGAGTTGGGCGACACGCCGGACGACGGGAATGTCCGCGTTTTTGCCGGGGATCTACGCCAGCGGCTGACCATCGCCAACCTCGTCTCGGCCACGATCGACGCTTATGATCAGGTCGATATCCTTGTGAATGCCTCGCGGCAGGTGTTGCCCACCGATCCGCTGGATGTGGATGACGGATCGGTTGATACGCTGTTGCAGCAAAACCTGATGACGGCGCTGCAACTGTCGCAGCAGGTGGCGCGGCGGATGATAAAACAGGCCGAGGGCCAGACCGAGGGGCAGGTGGGGTCGATCATCAACCTCAGTTCCATCGCGGCACAACGCCACCAGCCGGATATGATGGGCTATGCCATCGCCTCGGCGGCGGTGCAGCAGATGACCCGCTCTCTGGCGCTGGTGCTGGCTCAGCACCGGATACGGGTGAATGCGATCTCTTTCGGGTCGGTGATGAGCGCGTCGCTGCGCGCCGCCGTGGCCGAAAACCGCGACTGGCGCGAGGATATTCGCGCGCACACGCCGCTTGGCCGTATCGCCGGGCCGAATGAGCTTTGCGAGGCGGTGCAATTCCTCGCCGCTGAAAGCTCGGGCTTTATGACCGGTGAGATCATGACCATTGATGGTGGGCGTACCCTGCTTGATGTGGTCTCGGCCCCCGCGCATTAAAACCCGCGCATTAGGGCGGGGCGGCAGTTTTCTGGGGCAAAAGTGAAATCATCCATCTTTCGCCCTTGACCCCAATGCCAAGCTGCCTTATCCGACGCGCCACGGCGTTATAGCTCAGTTGGTTAGAGCGAACGACTCATAATCGTTAGGTCCCTGGTTCAAATCCAGGTAACGCCACCATCCTCCCCCTTTTCCGTATGACGATATGCCTGCTGGGCTGGCACTGGCCACCTGCGCTTGGGTTGCACGCGGGGCTGGAAGGGATAGAAGATAGCCCATGCCCCGCGCGGGTTTGAGCAGATGAAAGCAGCCTTATGACCACGGAAAACTTCGTTCACGAGATCAACGTCACTTGGGGCGATTGTGACCCGGCGCAGATCGCCTATACCGCGCGGCTGCCCTATTTTGCGCTGGATGCGATCAACGCATGGTGGGAGGCGCATTTCGATGGCGATGGTTGGTTCCAACTGCAGATCGACCGCAACATCGGCACGCCTTTCGTGAACCTTTCGATGGATTTCCGCAGCCCGGTCACGCCAAGGCACAAGCTGATGTGCGAAACCTATCCGACGCGGCTCGGCAACAAATCCATCACCTTCGGCATGAAGGCGCGGCAGAACGGGGTGCTGTGTTTCGAGGGGTCGTTCACCTGCGTCTTTACCATCGCGGATGTGTTCAAAAGCCAATCCGCGCCCGAAGAATTGGCCCGCGTGATCAAACCTTTGGTCCGCGCTGACCTCGCCTGAGGCAATTGCGCCGCGCGCAGTTGAAGTTCCCCCGATTGCAGCGTCTTATCGCGCAGCACATTGAGGGAGACGAAGATGACGATCAGGACTGCGGTAATCGGATTGGGGATCATGGGCCGGCGCATGGCTGAGAACATGGTGCTGCACCCCGACTTCACGGTCACCACCATGTGGGATCCCGACCCCGCGGCCTGTGTCGCCGCGCAAAAGGTCGCGCCGGAGGCGGCAGTGTCGGCCACGGCGTCCGAGGCGATGGCCGATGTCGATCTGGTCTACCTCGCCTGCCCCCCGGTGCCGCGCAAAGCCTATGCGCTTGAGGCCGCAGCGGCGGGCAAGGCGATCTTCCTCGAAAAACCGCTCGGCGTGGACATCGCGGAAAGTCGTGCGTTGGTGGCGGAGTTGCAGGCTGCAGGCGTTCCGGCGGCGGTGAATTTCACCCAAGCGGCGGGGGCGGCGCTGACCGATCTAACGCGGTCGATCGGTGAGGGTGCGCTTGGCGATCTTTGCGGTATCGACATCATCGTGACCTATCCGGCCTGGCCCCGCGCGTGGCAGGTGGATGCGGATTGGCTGCGCTTTGCCGAAGAGGGCGGCATGACCCGCGAGGTAATCTCGCATTTCCTGTTTTTGAGCGAGCGGGTGCTGGGGCCGCTGACCCTGCAATGGGCCCATGCGGAATATCCCGACGCCGAACTTTGCGAGACCCATGTCGCGGCACGGCTGGTCAATGCCGAGGGCTTGCCGGTTTCGATCCTTGGCTCTGTTGGTGGCGTGCAGCCGGACCGGCAAGAGGTGACGGTGAAAGGGGCCAAGGCCAGCCGCCGCATCTCGGAGTTTGCCATCGACACCCTGTCGACCGGAGAGGCCTTCGCGCCGACCAACAGCAGCCCCACCGACACCCGCGCCACCAGCCTCAAAGCGCAGCTTGACGACATGGCGCTTCTGATGGACGGCGGCCCGAGCCGACTGGCCACACCAGAAGAGGCGCTGCGCGTGCAGGAGCTTATCGAAGGCATTTTGGCCAACGGAAGGACACAGTCATGACCGCCACCTTGCAGTCATCGCCCGAAACCTGCCACTGGGGCTACTTTGAGGCCAGCCGCCCGCCCGCGCTGACGATCCAAAGCGGCGACGAGGTGATCATCAACACCGTCTCTGGCGCGCCGAACTGCCTGCCGCCCGAAGGCTTCCATGTGCCGCCGGAACTTTACGACATCCACAAGGCAGGCCCGCCGCCGATGCCCGGCCATATTCTGACGGGCCCGGTGGCCGTCGAAGGCGCGACGCCCGGGGATGTGCTGAAGGTCGATATCCTTGATGTCGTGCTGCGGCAGGACTGGGGGTATAACTTCATCCGCCCCTTGGCAGGCACGCTGCCGCAGGATTTCACCGAGACCTATCACAGCAACATCCCGCTCGATGCTGAGCGGGGCATCGCCCGGCTGCCTTGGGGGCTGGAACTGCCCTTGGCCCCGTTCTTTGGCGTCATGGCTGTGGCGCCGCCGCCCGAATGGGGCCGGATCGCCACCATTGAGCCGCGCAAGCATGGCGGCAATCTGGACAACAAGGAACTGGTGGCGGGCAGCACGCTTTACCTGCCGGTCTTCAACGAAGGGGCGCTGTTTTCCTGCGGGGATGGGCACGGCGCGCAGGGCGACGGCGAAGTCTGCGTCACGGCGATTGAGACGGCGCTACAGGGGCGCTTTCGTCTGACGGTGTTGAAGGATCGCGGGCTCAGCTATCCGCAGGCCGAAACGCCAACCCATGTGATCACCATGGGCATGGCCCCCGACCTTGACCACTGCGCGGAGATGGCCCTGCGGGAGATGATCGCGCTGGTGTCTGAGCGCGCAGGGATCAGCCGCGAGGATGCCTATGTGCTCTGTTCGCTGGCCGGGGATCTGCGCATCACCCAGACGGTGAACCGCGAAAAGGGCGTGCATATGATGATGGCGAAAGAGTTGATCGGAGGGTAAGGCGCCCCCCCCCCCGTAACGAAAAAGGGCCGCATCGCTGCGGCCCTTTCGCGTTTCTACCTACTGGCAGATCACTCTTCCTCCCAAGCCATCCGCGCCGGGTGGTATTCAAACCCAATGTGGTGCGCGGCACCCACCAACCCCTCGCGGGTGTGGTTATAGAGCGAGCGCCAGTAAGGCTGGATCGTGACGCCATCGTCTTGCAGCATCTTCTCACCCTTCGCCATGATCTCGCGCCGTGCCTCAACATCGGCCGTGGCCAGCGCCTCGGAGAGCAGGGCGTCGAACTCAGGGTTGGCATAGCCAAACTCGTTCCACGCCTCGCCCGAGCGGTAGGCCAGCGCCCAGATTTGCACGCCCAGAGGCCGCGCGTTCCAGTTGGTGGAGGAGAAGGGATATTTCACCCAGTCGTTCCAGAAGGTCGAGCCGGGCAGGATGGTGCGTTTGACCTTGATGCCCGCGTCGCGCAGCTGTGCGGCGACGGCATCGGTCGTGTCCTTGCGCCACGCATCGTCGATCGAGAAGAGCTCATGCTCGTAATCCGCCATACCGGCTTCTTCCATCAGCGCGCGGGCGGCTTCGGGATCAGTCTTGGGCGGTTCGACCTCTGCATATTCAGGGTGCATCGGGCCAACGTGGTGGTTTTCGGCCACGATCCCACGACCGGCATAGCCCAGTTCCAGCAGCACGGCGTTGTCGACCGCCAGTTGCAGCGCGTTGCGCACGCGCTTGTCTTCGTAAGGCTTCATGCCGTCGATTTCGGCCAATTGGTTGGGGCGGATCACGATGGTCGCCGCTGTGGCGATCTCGTTCTCGACCCAACCGTCGAGCGTGCTCATCACGTCGATGTATTCGCCTTCCATGGAGTAGAAAGCGTCGACCTCTTCGGCCTCGGCAGCGGCGATCCATGCGGAAGGGTCGGTGCCGTAGTCGATGTATTCCAGACGGTCGATGTAGGGCCCGCCAAAGACTTCAGTGCCCCACCATGTGTGGTCGGGGTTCTTCACCAGCACGCTTTTCACGCCCACTTCGAGCGATTCGGGCAGGTAGGGGCCGGTGCCCTTGGGGTTTTCCAACATGGTGTCGGGGTCGAAACCCTCGGGCGTGATCGCGGCGGGGTAGTCGGCCATGCCGGGGATCAGTGTGATGTCGGACTTTGGCAGCTTCAGCTTGACCCTGTGGTCATCGACCACCTCAATCGCACCTTCGATCGCCTTGCCGGTCTCTTCGTCCACCAGCGTGGCGAAACGGCCCGCCATGGAGTTGCCTTCGAGCGATTTATCGCACCAGCCTTCGATGTTGCGCGCCACGTCCTGCGCGGTGAAGGGGGTGCCGTCGTTCCATGTCACGCCCTTGCGGACGTTCAGCGTGTATTCGGTGGCGTCGTCGCTGATCTCCCAGCTTTCCAGCAGGCCGGGGGTGAAGGTGCCGTCGTTCTCCCAGATGGCGAGATACTCCAACCAGCCGCGGCTGAAGTTGGCGATTTGCGACCAGTCATAGGTGCGCGGGTCTTTTAGGGCACGCACCTCCATCTGCATCCGCACGGTGCCGCCTTCCTTGAGGTTGGCATGGGCCGCCGCACGCGCGGGCGCGGCCATGCCAAGCATCCCGTAAGCTGTGGCGGACGTGGCCCCGAAGGCGCTCGCAATCGCCAGAAACTCGCGTCTGTTGACGGGGTCTTTCTTGGCGTTCTCGGCTGATGTCAGCACGGATTGCGGCAGCGGTTTTCCGGTGCGTGTCAAAAATTCCATGATTTTCCTCTCTGTTGGTGCGTTGGCCGTGGCCATCGCGGATCCCCACTTTTAAGGGTGGGGCAGGTGATGCAGTTGACCTGCTTTTGTCGCCTCTTGAGGTGGGCGCGGGGTGTTTAGTCTGCCGATCAGGCGCGTTGCGTCAAGCCTGTCGCGGGAAGTTGAGGAGCAAGTTAGCGCAGGAAACCGTCCCGGCAAGCGGGGTGGCCGGGAAAAACCACTGGTAAAATGGCGGTTTAGGCCAGATCACGCGCCGCTTTGAAAAGCGTCTCAAGCCGGGCGGGGTCGCCGACCTCATTGGCCAGCATCAGCACCAATCGCGCGTTCAGGGCGTGGCTTTCGGCCTCGCTCAGCCCTTCGTGGGCGGCCATGAGCGCGGCATAGACGGTGTCACCCTCGGTGCCGAGGTTGTCTTGAAGGATCATGCGGTGGCTCCTTTCGCGTAGTCTAAAGCGCCGTCAAAGGCACGGGCAAAGGCGCGGGAAATCGCGGCCCTGTCGGGCTGGTCGAAGACGGCGCAGACATGGCCATCGGGGCGCAGCAGATAGAGGAACCCGCTGCCATAGCGCCGCTGCGCGTGGCCGTCCTTGCCTTGAAAACAGGGATAGGCACCCTGCGATTGGTCGATGCCGATACGCCTCAGGCCGGGGATATCCGGGGCCGTGATCCCGCCGACCGCGAGCAGGGTGAACTGGCCCTGAACCTCCCCCAGCAGCCAGCGATCCCCCGCAGGTCCGGCAAGCGGCGCGTCGATCAGCGCGTTGCCGGGGCGCAGGGGGGCGTCGCCTGCAGTTTGCAGCGGGCTGTGGGCCAGCGTGCAGGGTTGTGAGAGGCGGCCTGAGTTAATCAGCTTGCGCGCGAAAGGGTGCTGCGCGGCAAGGGTCAGCACCTCATTCCGAAACAGGGTTTCGATGGGCGATTTGGGTGTCATGAAATTCGTCGCGCGGGCGGAGTTGCGCATGTTCTCATCCGCGCCGTGCCCGCGTTCGATGTCATAGCTCTCGATCAGGCTGGTGGGCGCGTCGCCCTGCACGACAGCGGCGAGTTTCCAGCCGAGGTTGTCGACATCCTGCACCCCGCCATTGCCGCCCCGCGCCCCGAAGGGGCTGACCACATGGGCGCTGTCGCCGACAAAGACCACGCGGCCCTGCACGAACTTCTCCAACCGTGCGCAGCGGAACTTATAGACGCTCATCCAATCCAGCCGGAAAGGCGCATCGCCCAGCATCTGCTTCAAGCGCGGCACGACTTTCTCTTCGGTCGCCTCGGCCTTCGGGTCGGTCTCTGGCCCCAGTTGCAGATCGATGCGGTAGATATTGTCGGGCTGTTTATGCAGCAGCGCGGATTGCCCGTTGTGAAAGGGTGGGGCGAACCAGAACCAACGCTCGGGTGTGTCATGGTCGCCAAAGGGTGAGGTTTCCATCTCTACATCGGCGATTAGGAAATGTTCGTCAAAGGTCTGGCCCTCGAAAGGCAGGTTCATGCGTTTGCGGGTGGCGGACCCCGCGCCGTCGCAGGCGATGTACCAGTCTGTTTCCAGTAGGTACGGCCCGTCCGGCGTCTCAACCGTCAGTTCGACGTGATCGGCGTGGCCTTTGTGATCGGTCACCTTGTTGAGAAACCGCAGGTCGATCAGGTCGGGGAAATCTTGTGCGCGTTCAACAAGGTACT
>NZ_LWER01000009.1:0-7438 GCF_001634775.1 Sulfitobacter sp. HI0027 | reverse complement strand
TTCCTTCTTGTGGCTTTGAACACCACGACCTTGGCACATTGCGATGCCGTTTGGGGAGGACGGCAACCACCCCATCTGAACAACCGGATCGAGGGCTCACATAGACCAACGCGACGGCGAGAGAAAATCATGGGGCGCTTCAAGTCCCAACGACAGGCGCAGAGATTCCTCGCGGCCCATGATCAGATAAACACCCTCTTCCGTCCCCGTCGCTATCGTCTCACCGCATCTTCATACCGCCACGCACGGGCTGACGCCTTCAGCCTGTGGAACGACTATGCGCTCCAGATGACCGCATAAGCGCTCACGCCACGCCCCCTTGCGCCCACGATCACCCAACTTGGCAATGCCCTCTGGATGGGCGTCTTCATCAAAGGCGGCGAGGTAGGCCTCGAAGGCCATGTCGGCTTGCATTTCGGCGAGGTCGATGGATTGTTCGAGTGTCATGATATGATCCTTTCCGTTGATCGTCGTTGGACGGATCGTGGAAAAGACCGGGGGCATGAGAGCGGGCTGCACCCGGCACGGGGCGGAATGAAATGGAGCACGACAGGGGCAGGTTTGTTGTGAGCGATGCCCCGCAGCGCTCAAGGCGTCAGCCGCCCAGAAACCTGCCCCCGGCGTTGCCGACCGCTCGACCCCGGGCTAGCGATCTGAAAGGCCAACAGGTCGACGGAAAGGCGCGCGGCGGTGGCCCTGACGTGATACTTCGTCCCCCGGACACATGACGTTGATCTGCGGCTACACCCACGCGGCACAGGGTGAGTTCGCCGCCCCTGGCAGCTTCGCCAAGACGACCCAGGCGCGGATTGCTCGACCGGCGGAAGGGGAGCGCTTGTCTCGCCCAGCGGGCCGCCAGTTCTTCCTGCGGACATTCGGTTCCGACTCGGGTTCGCGCGATGCACGTTGTCACTGAACAGAAAGATCAAAGCCGCATCTGCGACCTATCCAGCTTCCTACCCGCCACGGCGACGTCGTCCGGAATATGCCGCAACCTTCAGACACGGGTTTCGGACCCGAACCATTGTCGTTTCTTGAAACGAGAAAAAGCCAGACCGCCGGAGCGGTCTGGCTGTTGGCTTAGGCGGCGTCCTTTGGCCCCCAGGGGATGACGGCCTGCAGGGACAGATCGTCCTGGTTCGCGGCCTTGCCGAGGTTGGCGTTGAAGCCGTGGTCGCGAATGGTCAGCGTGTAGTAGTCGGCGCCGGTCTCCTTGTTCTGTTTCTTCCAGATGCCGCCGCACTCGACCAGCTTGCCGCGCGGGGAGCGGCCGAGGACGCGGTGCGTGGGGGCCATCGGGTTCGCGCTTGCGACGGGTTCGACCGTGATGTCGAGGTCGAAGGTCAGGGTCGAGATGGAGCCGACCCCCTTGGCGGTTTCGATGTCGGCGCTGGTGAATTTGATGCAGTTCGTGGTCATTGCTCTTCTCCTTGTTTGCGTTGCAATGATGGTCACCTTGCAGCTGGCCAAGGCCCGGCCACACCGCAGGCGGAGCGCAGCGGAGAGGGGCAGGCGCCGGTCTTTTTGCTCCGCGAGGAATGGCCCGCAGGGGCAAGGGAAAAAGATCGGCGACAACCTTTGTGGACGGGGCGACAGCTGCGACCAGCATGTCATGCAACTCAGACAAAAGGAGAAGAGCGGTGGCGGCGAAGGAAGGTAGGGGAACGGCCGAGGGAGGCGCTGCAGGGCGGGCGATGTCTTCTCTGTCCTCTTGCCCCGATCCGAATCCCGACCAGTCAGAGCTTTGCTGTCCCTGCCTCACGTGCCACGACGGCTGGTTTCCGTGGCAACCCGATGTGTGTTGTCTTGAAGCGCAGCATGGAGAACGTCGAAGCTTCGACAACCTGTTCGGATCACCGGGATTTCGAACTGACCCTCTACGGCAACCCGATAGCTTGGGTTTGCACAGCACGACCATCACCGGCCTTCTGCCAGCTTCGGTCAATGCAATCCGGCGGTCGTCGGACATCGTTTGCGACCCATGATCGCGGCGCGGAGCTGCGTGTCCGGCAAAGCGAGGACCAACAGCGGCCGAGACGCGAGGTACGTGATCACTGATGTCACACGCCCGCCCCAGCGACCGTTACCGAATGGCCGAGATGAAGCGTTACCACGACCGTGCGACGGCTGGTCGGGCTGGCTCCGGAGGAGACGGCGCGGCCAGCGGCACGTCGCAGGGAGAGGCGGCGTTTCAGCTCGGGGAGGGCGGCTGCGCGCAGCCGACCGAGTAGGGCGCGGTCCTGACCAAAGGGCAGGAGGGGCCAATAACACTAAAACCTAAGATTTGCGCATCACAAAACCCTAAAGATCGTTCGACACATACACCTAAATCATGTACGACGCTAAAACCTAAATCTCGAACGGAGCCGAATAATTATGCCGAGTGCCGCAGAGAAGCTTGCAAGCTCCTTGGAAGAGCTCGAGACACTACAGTCTGGTGGTTCGATTGCCATTCGCTCCAAAGACATGTCACGCACTCACCGCGAACGGCTGCTGAAGGCAGGCTTCCTGAAGGAAGTCATGAAGGGCTGGTACATCCCATCACGCCCCGATGAAAACGCCGGTGAGAGCACAGCATGGTACACATCGTTTTGGGGATTCTGCGCACAATACCTGTCAGATCGGTTTGGCACTGACTGGTCTCTGTCTCCTGAACAGTCCCTCATCATACATGCTGGAAACACGACAGTTCCTGCTCAGCTATTGGTAAGAGCGGTCAAGGGCGGAAACTCTAAGACCGATCTGCCCCACAACACGTCGCTTTTTGAGACGCGCGCAACGATCGCGTCAGATGAGGCGCTCGAAATCGTCGACAATTTACGCCTATTCTCCGTCGAGGATGCCCTAATCCTCGTTCCCGAGGTCTTCTTCCAAAACCATCCGACAGAAGCGCGCACTGTGCTTGCTATGATGCCAGATGCCTCACGGCTGCTTGGCAAGCTGTTGGACGGGGGGCACACGCGAGCGGCCGGCAGGCTTGCTGGTGCTTTTAGAAGCATCGGGTCCGAAAAGGTCGCAGACGAAATCCTTGCGGCGATGAAAGCCGCTTCGCATGACGTTCGCGAGATCAACCCCTTTGAGCAGTCGATTCTTGTGCCAAACGCCGGGCGGATCACCTCGCCCCACGTGCATCGCATCCGCTTGAAGTGGGAGAGCATGCGCGACGATGTTATTGATCTCTTTCCAAAGGCCCAACCCATCACCAATGACATCGACGCCTATCTCAAGCAGATCGACGAAATCTATGTCACGGATGCGTATCATTCGCTCTCCATTGAGGGCTATCGTGTCTCGCCGGAACTGATTGACAAAGTGCGTTCGGGGACCTGGAACCCAGAAACAGATGAGCAAGACCGAGCGCTGAAAGACGCCCTTGCAGCGCGTGGATATTGGGAAGCATTTCAGAGAGTGAAGGAAAGCATTCGGGCAGTTCTGGAAGGTGCTGACGCGGGTGAGGTTGTTGAGCGCGATCTGAGTGATTGGTATCGCAACCTATTCGCACCGTCTGTCACAGCGGGCATCCTGAAGGCCTCTCAACTTGCAGGCTACCGATCGTCCCCTGTGTACATTCGGCAATCCCAGCATGTCCCAATGAGTCCTGAGGCAGTTCGAGACTGCATGCCGGTCTTCTTCGACCTACTCAAGGCGGAAGATGACCCGACTGTTCGGATCGTCCTTGGACATTTCATCTTCGTATTTATCCATCCGTTCCTGGACGGGAACGGTCGAATAGCGCGCTTTCTGATGAACGTCATGATGGCCGCTGCCGGGCAACCATGGACAGTCATCAAGCTCGAACAGCGCGCGGCTTACATGGCCGCTTTAGAGACAGCGAGCGTGAGGGAAGATATTCGACCGTTTGCAGCTTTTCTGGCCGAGACAAGGGCAGCGCAATGACAAATAAATATGTTCTGGTCATGGGAAGCGCCAATGACGCCGAACGCCAGCCATTCAAGTTCTACATTTGAGCGAGTCCGACGATGAGAAACACTCATTCTGCAGCTACCGTTAAGACGCCAAGCCTGATCGACATCGCTGAGTTGCGCGTCTAGCTCATGCCAGTAACCCTAACCCCAATACGGCAGAAAGATTGTTGGTCGGGCTCCACTTGGACGATTGAGGACGAGGACCAGCTTGCTGAGCTCCTGGCCCGCGTCGCAATAGGTCAGTCGCGAACAGTGGAGCGCATATTGCGCGCCACAGGCGATTTGCCCGCGCGCTATCCCAAAGGCGGTTTCGAAGGTGCGCGAAAGCTTTTGACCGTCGGCACTGGCGACAAGACCTACCATCGGGATGGTTGGGTTTTTCAGGTCATTGCGTGGATCGCCGCTCACCGTTTCGACGATGAGGCTCTCATACGGGCTCCACAGATGATTAAAGCGGACAAAGGGTTGGATGGCCTCATTATTGAGTTCGACAGCGACGGCATTGCCCATGTTGTCATCTGCGAAGAGAAGGCGACCAAGAACCCTCGGAACCAAGTTAAATCAAAGGTCTGGCCGGAGTTTGAGCAGTTTGAAACAGGCGGACGAGACAACGAACTCATTGCGTCGGTAACTTCGCTACTTGAGGTATCCAGAGACCCAGACCCCGACGGGACTGTTGCCGATATTCTATGGAATGAAAAACGGGCATACCGCGTGGCGGTGACCGTTGGTGGCAAATATGCATCGGCAAAGGGACGCAAGGGCTTGTTCAAAGGGTATGAGAAGTCTGTACTGGGTGACGTAGCACGCCGGCGCGCCGAAACCTTAGTTTTGGAAGACGTTCGCGACTGGATAGATTGTGTAGCGGAGAAAGCGCTCGTCAAGATCGACAGTGCCGAGGCGGCAGCCAATGTATGATCCCGCAACGTCCGAACTCATCAGGTCCACCCCAGACTTGCCCGACCTGGACCGCGAAGGTTTGCCTGACCGACTTGCACGTGCTTTCGCCGAGATCGTATCGGCAAGGGTACTGCTTCGCGAGAGTGAAAATGGGGAAGAGCTTCTCGAGGACACAATTCGATTTGCACGCCGGTTGGCGCAGACCAATGAAGCATTGGTAGCCATTAATCCCGATAGAGAAAACCGGGCAGCGGCAGGCTTTGTTGCCGCAACGGCTTATCAGTTGGTTCATCAAGCGATCGCTCTACGGGACTCGGACCAGCCAGTTTCATTTGTATCGCCGAATACGATCAGTCCGGATGTTTCGGCAATGCTCCTGTTCTTGGTAGCCGGGGCATCGGCTGATGCTGCTGAGGTGGCAGACTCTATCCGCATCCCGAGCGGCGATTGGCTGCAGTCGGAACTGATTCTTCACTTGATCATGCTCGCAAAAGGACAAGTTGGTCGTATTCGGAATCGAAAGCGACCGCCCCAAGACCGACTCGTCTCGGGTACCGGTGGCGAGCGAGCCAATGCAGCGCTCTACTATCGACTCTTGCGAGGTGTGCGAGCCTTGGCCTTCGTGCTGCAAGGGCGTCGAGTGAGGGGGATGGTCGATCCAATTGCAGTCTTCTCTGAAGTAAAGTCGCTCGCCGCCGGCGCATCAGATCTGGAGGATACATTCCCCGAAGGTGCAATCGCTGTCTTTCCCGGACCGTTCCATTTGGCCAGTCTCTTGATCGCTGCAGGCTCCGCCCTGATGGAAAGCGCCGTCGTTAACCTACCGCCTCCGGATGGCGTACCTGAGGATCGTTGGACCGAGGCCATGAAAACGGTTGCCGAGACGCGCCCGTATCTGTGGCGTAATCACAAGGACGCCGTCGCCCAAGGGTACCTCAAGATTGGCACATCTGCTGCGATAGGGTTCCCCACTGGAGCCGGGAAGTCGACGACCGCACAACTCAAAATTCATGCAACTTTGTTATCCGGGCGCAAGGCGGTATTCCTAGCTCCTACGCACGCTCTCGTTGATCAGACAGCACGGGACCTGCGCGGTGCATTTCCGCGGGCAACCGTTCGCGGTGAACGTATGGACGAATTCGGGTTTTCTGGGGATAGCGACGAGTTGCCGGACGTCATGGTGATGACTCCAGAAGCCTGTCTCCTTACCAGTCATATGGAACCAGAGCGGTTTGATGACGTCGGTCTTTTGATCTTCGATGAATGTCATCTGATGCATCCGAGCACTGACGGAGACCGGAGAGCAATCGACGCGATGCTATGCATCTTGGGGTTTACCCGCGTTGTACCGGACGCCGATATCGTCCTGATGTCGGCTATGATGAAGAACACATATGAACTGAGCGGTTGGCTGGCGGAGCTGACAGGTAGAAACTCTCTTGCTCTCGACAATGCATGGAAACCAACCCGGCAACTAAGGGGATGCGTCGTTTACGATGAAAAGAGACTTGCTGACCTGCGAAAACTCTTGCGGAATGCTCGCGCAAAAAGCTCCACTGCGGGGGTTCCTGCTGCGGTAAAGCGCAAGCTGACGGCAAAACCAAACGCGTTCTTCAGCGTGAAGCAGACATGGGCGTCACAGGTTCGCCGCGACTATGCTCTTGTACCACTCTTGAACGAAACACTTCAGCTTTCGACAAACAAGTTCTGGAAAGTGACGCCCAACTCCGGTGTCGTTGCATCTTCAGTCGCTGCTGCAGCCGCTGGAGCAGGGCTACGAACTCTCGTCTTTTCTCAATCCATACCGAATGCCTTTTCTATATCAGAAAAGGCCGGGGCAGCGCTTGATGAATGTAGTGTCGAACTGACTGAAACTGAGCAGCGTCTGTATGAGATTTCCGTCGATGAAATGGGTGGTGCTGATCAGCTGTACTTGACTCTTGTGGGCGGAAAATTGGCATCCCAGGCTGCGACGCACCATGGACAATTGCTTCCTGAGGAACGCCAGCTAGTGGAGGCGCTGTATAAGCGAAAGGGGGCGTTGGCCGTGCTCGCAGCGACCCCGACGCTCGGTCAAGGTATGAACTTGCCTGCCGATTTGGTCATCATAGCAGAAGACAGCCAATTCGATGTTGATTGTCACTGAGAACTGACCCGGTATTTTCACCGAGATTTGACCCACCCTCAGTTATGCGTCGTGGTCTATGATGCGGTCAATGTTTTGGCCTCCTTTGCAGTTTTCTTTGCTGCCTCAGAACTGACCTTGAAGCGGTAGCTGTCGTTTCCGGTTTCGAGGATGTGGCAGCGGTGGGTAAGCCGATCCAAGAGAGCGGTGGTCATCTTTGCATCCCCGAAGACCTGCGCCCATTCTGAGAAGCTAAGGTTGGTGGTGATGATCACACTGGTGCGCTCATAGAGCTTACTGAGCAGATGGAAGAGCAGCGCCCCGCCAGATGAACTGAACGGCAGGTAGCCGAGTTCGTCCAAAATGACCAAGTCGACCTTCGTCAGCGTCTCAGCCAGTTTCCCTGCCTTTCCAAGCGCCTTCTCCTGTTCCAACGCATTGACCAATTCTACGGTCGAGAAGAAGCGGACCTTGCGCCTGTGGTGCT
>NZ_LWER01000008.1:0-4976 GCF_001634775.1 Sulfitobacter sp. HI0027 | reverse complement strand
CGCCCTTGCCCAAGGATGATCCTAAACCAACGTCCAGCGGCGTTGCGCCTAAGGATAAAACGGTTTCCCACGACAAACCAGCGACCGATCCTGCGCCTTCACGCGCGTCGGCAGCCGCGTCTAAGTCGGGTGACAGCACGTCGAAGCCCGCGCCGACCAAGACCGAAAAGCCAAGCGCTACGACCCCCAAACCAACCCCGACACCGACCCCCGCGCCCGCTTCGAAGGAGCGCAAGCGGGGCGTGTTTTTCCCCATGCTGCTCGGTGGTGCCATTGCTGCCGGACTGGGGTTTGCCGCATCGGAATACGACGTTCTTGGCACCCGCGCGCAGGGGGCTGCGGAATTGCAAAACGCGATCGAAGCGCAGCAGGCCCGCATCGCAGAGTTGGAAGCCCGCGCTGATGAGCCTGCGGCCCTACCGGAAAGCCTGCCACAGGTCGACGCGCTCAGCGCAGAGTTGACCGCCGCACGCGAAGAATTCTCGGCGCTTCAAAGCCAATTGGCCGAGATCGACAGCCGCCTCACCACGGTTGAGAAACAGCCCGTAAGCGGTGGCGAAAACGAGATTGCAGTCGCGGCCTTTGAACGTGAAATGGAAGCCCTGCGCGCCTCGGTCGCTGAGCAACGCCGCGAAATCGAAAGCCTGCTGGATAACGCCCAAACCGCCGAAGAGGCGACCGCCGCCGCTGCAGAAGCAGCCCGCGCCCAGACCGGCATCACCCAGATGAACGCCGCGATCAGCGCCGGACGCCCCTTTGAGGCCGCGCTGGCCGAGTTGCAGGATGCCGGGGTTGAGAACATTCCCCAAGCGCTGACTGAGACCGCTGCGGGCGGTGTGGTCACCCTCGCCAATCTGCAAGCGCGTTATCCCGACGCCGCGCGGCAGGCCTTGGCCACCGCCCGTGCCGCCGTGCCGGAAGAAGGCGAAGGCGGCTTTGGCAGCTTCCTGAAACGGCAGCTTGGTGCCCGCTCGGTCGCGCCCCGCGAAGGGACGGACCCCGATGCTGTCCTCTCCCGCGCTGAAGCGGCGGTGCGCGATGGCCGTTTGACCGACGCGCTGGCCGAGATCGAAACGCTGCCCGCCCCTGCGCAGGACGCGATGGCGGAATGGCTTGCCGATGCCCGCGCGCGTCAGGCGGCTGAAACCGCCGCCAATGAACTCTCCCAACGCCTGACGGCCAACTGAGGAACGAAAAATGCTCTGGTCTCTTATTAAAATCGTTCTTTTCGTCGTGCTCGTCGCCGCTTTGGCATGGGGTGCGGGCTTCTTGCTGGAAAGCGAGGGCGGCATTCAACTGACCGTGGCGGGCACCGAATATACCCTCGGGCCGCTGCAATCGGTCATCGCCGTTTTGCTTTTGATGTTCGCGGTCTGGGTGCTGCTCAAGATCGTGGCGCTGCTGTCGGCGGTCTGGCATTTCCTGAACGGGGATGAGACCGCCCTGTCGCGCTACTTTGACCGCAACCGCGAACGGAAGGGCTATGAGGCCCTGTCGGACGGGTTGATGGCGCTTGCGAGCGGTGAGGGTCAGGTTGCGATGGCCAAGGCCGCCAAGGCGGATCGCTATCTCAAACGCCCGGCGCTGACCAATCTGCTGACTGCGCAGGCGGCAGAGCTTGCAGGCGACCGCCGCAAGGCAGAGCGGACCTATCGCAAGCTGGTCGAAGACGAAAAGACCCGTTTCGTCGGCGTGCGTGGCATCATGAAACAAAAGCTGGCTGACGGGGATACCGAGACCGCGTTGAAACTGGCCGAGAAGGCCTTCGCGCTGAAGCCCAAACACGAAGAAACCGGCGATACGCTGCTGAAGTTGCAGGCCGAAAAGCATGACTGGACCGGCGCGCGCGGCACCTTGCAGGCCAAGTACAAAAACGGCCACCTGCCGCGCGATGTGCACAAACGCCGCGATGCGGTGCTGGCGCTGTCGGAAGCCCGCGAAGTCATCGCCGAGGGCAACAGCATTGAGGCGCGCGAGGCCGCGATCGAAGCCAACCGCCTGTCGCCCGATCTGGTGCCAGCCGCCGTAATGGCCGCGCGCAGCTATATCGCGCAGGACAAGCCGCGCTATGCCTCGAAAGTGCTGCAAAAAGCGTGGAGCGTGCATCCGCACCCCGACCTTGCCGCCGCCTTTGCCGAGGTTCAGCCCGATGAGACCCCGCAGCAGCGCATCAAACGGTTCCGCGCGCTGACGAAATCACAGCCCGACCATCCCGAAACCAAGATGCTGCTGGCCGAATTGCACATCGCCAACGAAGATTTCCCCGAAGCGCGCCGCGCGCTTGGCAATCTGGTCGAGACCGATCCGTCGGCGCGTTCCGTCACGCTGATGGCCGCGATCGAGCGGGGTGAGGGCGCGTCTGATACGGTGGTCAAAGGCTGGCTGACACGCGCGCTCAATGTCTCGCGCGGGCCGCAGTGGATTTGCGAGAATTGCCACCACATCCACGCCGAATGGAAGCCGATCTGCGAAAACTGCAAGAGCTTTGACACATTGGAATGGAAGACCCCGCCGCTCTCGGAAGTCGCCATGCCAAGCGGTGTGCAGATGCTGCCGCTGATCGTCGGGGCCCCGGAAACGACACCGCCAGAAGGCGCGCTTACAACCCGGACCGACGACATCGAAGAGGCAGAGTTGGTGACGGACACAGACGAGCCGACCAATCCCGACGCCTCGAAAAAGGCGCCGGACCCTACAGCTTGATGTCGTAGGTGACCCAGTTGGTCCGCGTGGCCAGCTTGTCATACACCCCACGGCCGCGGTAATTATCCTCGGCCGTGATCCAGCGCACGAGGCTCCAGCCGCGTTTCTGGGCGATTTTTTTCACCTCACCGATCAGCGCGTCGGCAGCCCCGCTGCCGCGGGCTTGGGGATCTACAAAGAGATCGTCGAGGAAACAGCCCGTCGCCGCCGCCAAGGGGCGCGCGAAATGCCGAAAATGGGTCAGGCCGATCACACGGCCTTCGGCGTCTTCGCAGACCAGCCCTTCGACCTCTGTCAGCGGATCATGCAGCCAAGACCAGACCCGCGCGCGCATCTCTGGCGTCTGCTCGACTTTGTAGAATTCGGCATAGCCTTGATAGAGCCGCTCCCAATCGGCGCGGTCATGGTCTTTTACGGTACGAACTGTGAGGTCGGACATGGCGGGCTCCCTTCGCTGCTGCGCGATCTTTGCCCCAGTTGGTTCAAAAATCCAGCCCAAGGTCCAGCGTTGTCGCAGAATGAGTGAGCGCGCCCATGGAGATATAGTTCACCCCCGTCGCCGCGACCTCGGCAATGCGCGGCAATGTCATATTGCCCGACGCCTCAAGCACGATGCGCCCATTGGCAATTTCCACAGCCTGAAGCAGCGTGTTCGTGTCCATATTATCCAGCAACACCACATCCGCGCCGCCTTCGTCCAAGACCTCTTCGAGCTGCGCCAGCGTGTCCACTTCGATCTCGACCCGGATCATATGCGAGGCGTTGGACTTCACCGCCTGCAAGACGGGCCGGATGCCCCCGGCGGCGGCGATGTGATTGTCCTTGATCAGGATCGCATCCGAGAGGGAAAAGCGGTGGTTGAACCCGCCGCCATGCAGCACCGCCTGTTTCTCCACCATCCGCAGCCCCGGCGTGGTCTTGCGGGTGCAGGTGATCCGGGTCTCGGTGCCCTTGGTCTCGGCCACGCAGGCCGCTGTCAGGGTGGCGATGCCCGAAAGCCGCCCGGCAAAGTTAAGCGCCACACGTTCTGCCGACAGGATCGCGGCGGCGGAGCCTTCGATCTCCATCAGCGTGTCGCCTTTGGAAATCGTGCTTCCGTCTTCTTTCAGCGTGCGAACCTCAAGCGTTGGATCGACCAGATGAAAGGCCAGCCGTGCGATCTGCATACCGGAAACGACCCCCTCGGCGCGGGCGCGCAGGCGGGCGGAATAGGTCGTGCCCTCGGGGATCACGCTGCGGGTGGTGACATCGCCATAGGTGCCGAGGTCTTCCATCAGCGCGGCGCGGACCAGCGGCTCTAGGATCAGGTCGGGCAGGGCGGTGGTCATGCGGGAAGTTCCTCAGAGTTGGAGCGGAATGCGGCCGCCTCGGCCAGTGTCAGAAAACTGCGCGCGGCTTCGGGGAGCGTGTCGGGATAATCAGTGCGGCAATGCGCGCCCCGGCTTTCGCGGCGCGCGAGGGCGGCGGCGGTGATCAGTGTCGCGGTGGCGGTCATGTTTTGCAGCTGGGCGCAGTGCGGCTGTGCGGCTTCGATCTGTGCAATCGTGGCAAGGGCACGTTGCAGCCCCTCCGCATCGCGCAGAACGCCGACATGGGCGGTCATGGTTTGGCGTAACTGGGCGACGAGGGTCTCAGCGGGTGTTTCGCCAGCGGGCAGGTCGGGCAGGGCCACCGTTCCGCTGTCGCCGGTGATGCATTCCTCAAGCATGTCCTGCGCCGCGCGGCGGGCAAAGACCAGCGCTTCGAGCAGCCCGTTCGATGCAAGCCGGTTCGCGCCGTGCAACCCTGTCGAGGACGCCTCGCCACAGACCCACAGTCCGGCAAGGCTGGACCGCCCATGTGCATCCGTGGCCACGCCGCCCATGTGGTAATGCGCAGCGGCGGCCACGGGGATCGGTTGGATCACCGGGTCAATGCCGTTGCGGGCACAGGCGGCTGCGACGGCGGGATACTCGGCCAGCACCGCAGGGCCCAAGGCCGCACGGGTGTCGAGCATGGGGCGCAGGCCCGCTTGGGTCTGGGCAAAGATCGCGCGGGCCACGATGTCACGCGGGGCGAGTTCGGACAGCGGGTGGACCTCGGTCATGAACCGCACCCCCTCGCGGTTGATCAGATGCGCGCCGGCACCGCGCAGGGCTTCGGTTGCCAAGGGGGCGGGGTCTTCGCCGCAGTCGATGGCGGTGGGGTGGAACTGCACGAATTCTGCATCGGCGATGAGCGCGCCTGCCCGTGCCGCCATGCCGATCACCTGCCCCCGGATCCGTGCCGGGTTG
>NZ_LWER01000007.1:0-18997 GCF_001634775.1 Sulfitobacter sp. HI0027 | reverse complement strand
TAAATAACCCCGTGGCGCGGGATCATTCGCGGCCATAGATATCCTCATGGCGCAGGATATCGTCTTCGTTCAGATAGCTGCCGGTCTGAACCTCGACCAGGTAAACCGGCAGTTTGCCCGGATTGGCGAGCCGGTGTTTGGTGCCCAAAGGAATGTAGACACTTTCATTCTCTGTCACGAGACGTGTTTCGTCGCCGATCATCACCTCGGCTGTGCCTTCGACCACCACCCAATGTTCTGACCGGTGATGGTGGCTTTGCAGGCTCAGGGTGCCATTGGGATGAACCATAATCTGTTTGACCTGAAACCGCGGCCCCTTGGTGAGGGTCTCATACCACCCCCAAGGCCGGTGAAAGCGCGGGTAGTCATCGGCTTGGGGGACATCTTGTTCCCGCAGCAGCGTGACCACCTGTTTCACGTCCTGCAGATGCGCTTTGTCGGCCACCAGCACCGCATCCCGCATCGCCACGGCCACGATATTGCTCAGCCCCAGCCCGACCAGATGGGTGTTGCCTTCGTCCGTGCGCAGATAGCTGTCGGTGCAGTCGATCGCGGTCACATTGCCATGGGTCGCCATGCCCGCGTCATCGGGGCCCGCCGCCTGCCAGAGCGCATCCCAAGCGCCAAGGTCGGACCAGGCGCAGCTCAACGGCACAGCCATGACTTGGTCGGCTTTTTCCATGATCTCATAGTCGAAAGAGATCGCCCGGCACTTGTCATAGGCCGCCCCCAGACGGGTGAACCCCAAATCGCCATGGCGGGTGTCCACGGCCTCTTGGCACAGCGGAATCAGGTCGGGGGCATGTTGTTCATAGGCGGCGAGAATATCGCGCACGCGGAACATGAAAATCCCCGCATTCCAAAGGTAGGTCCCGGCCGCCAGCATCTCTTCGGCCCGGGCGAGATTGGGCTTTTCGTGAAAACTGCTCAGCCGCAAGGCCGTCGCGGTCTTGGGGGCCTCGGAAAGGCCGAGGTAGCCATAGCCGGTCTCGGGCCGGTCGGGGGTGATCCCGAATGTAATCAGCGCGCCACTCTCTTGCGATGCCGCGCGCGCCGTGCGCAGGGCTGCGTAAAAGGCTTCGAGATCGCCGATCAGATGGTCAGAGGGCGCCACCAGCATGAAAGCATCGGGCTGGTCTTGCAAAAGCAGCGCCGCGGCAAGGATCGCGGGCGCGGTGTCGCGCCGGGAAGGTTCGGCGATGATCTGGGCATCTGCCAGACCGATCTGGGCGCATTGCTCGGTCGCCATGAAGCGAAACTCGTTTTCCGTCATCACCAATGGCGCGGCGAATTCAGGCCCGGTAAAGCGCCGCAGGGTCATCTGAAAGAGACTATGATCCCCGATCAGCTTTGCGAATTGCTTAGGATAGGCTTTGCGCGAGGCGGGCCAAAGGCGGGTGCCAGCGCCGCCGCATAGGATGATGGGATAGATCGGTTCCATGGTGTCGCTCCACTCAGGCTGGCAGGGTGCTTTATCAAGCCGTGGTCACCGGGGGGCGCATCCGTGTTGCCCCAGTCCCCACTCAAAATTCAAGTTTTCTGCGGTAGGCCCTAATTGATTTTACAAGTTATTAATAACTAAATGAATTCAGGCACCATGGGTGCCTTCCCCCAGTCTTTTGCCAACCCCGTCCCGATCCTGCAAGGCCTGCCACCAGACAGAATTGTCGATATACCATTGCACGGTCTTCTCCAGCCCCTCGGCAAGGGTCACGGAAGGGCGCCAATTCAACTCCCGGCGCATGCGATCGGGGTCGATTGCATAGCGCGCATCATGGCCGGGGCGGTCTCTAACAAAGGTGATCTGGTCACTATAAGGGCGCTCCTTGGGGCGTTTTTCATCCAGAAGCGCGCAGATATCGCGGACCAAATCGATATTGGAGCGCTCGTTTTCGCCCCCGATATTATAGCTGCGCCCAATCTCACCCTCCTGCAAGACACGCAGCAGTGCATCGGCATGGTCTTCGACATAAAGCCAGTCACGCACATTCGCGCCATCGCCATAAATCGGGATATCCCGGCCCGCTAGCGCATTGAGGATGACCACCGGGATCAGCTTTTCGGGGAAATGGTAGGGGCCATAATTGTTGGAGCAATTGCTGATCACGACCGGCAGCCCATAGGTCTCGCCCCAGGCCCGCACCAGATGGTCACTGGCCGCTTTCGAGGCCGCATAGGGCGAGCGTGGATCATAGGGGCTGGTTTCCGTGAACTGCCCCGTGGGGCCAAGGCTGCCAAAGACTTCATCCGTGGAGACATGATGAAAGCGCTGCACCTCGGCCGCGCGGGCCGCTTGAAGCAGCTCGAAGGTGCCCATGATATTGGTCTGCATGAAAGCGTCCGGCCCGTCGATGGAGCGGTCCACATGGCTTTCCGCCGCGAGATGCATCACATGGCTGGGCCTATGGCGGGCAAAAACATCCGCCAGCGCCGCGCGGTCACAGATATCGACCTGTTCAAAATGATAAAGCGGATCTTGGGCCACGGCGGCGACATTCTCAAGACAGGCGGCATAGGTCAGCTTGTCGAGGTTGATCACTTCGATGCCCCGCGCCACAGCCAGCCGCACCACCGCGGATCCGATGAACCCCGCCCCGCCCGTTACCAAAAGCTTCATCACCCGGCCCCCTGTGTTGGGGCGTCTGCGGGCCCATCACGAAAGCGGGAAGAAAGAGGCAAGAGCATATAGGCTGTCCTTTGCGGCACCGGGTGGCTTTCAGGCTATCAAGAAGGCCGGATCAGCGCACGCCCCCATCGTAGCATGCGCAGCAGGGCAATCGGATACCCCCCCGCCCAAGCCGCCCAGTCTTTGGGCGGGTGGGTCGGCACGCACTCAGGCGGGGCCCCTGCGCGTTTGGGGGCCAGATCCATGATGTGATCCAAGCGGCTGTTGCTGGAGGTGCGCAAAACCGCCCCGTCGGTATGCGCCTGCACCAGCGCCATGATCGCCATGTCGAGATCGACATCATGCAACCGGCTGTCCAGACGACGGTGGTTCAGGTCATGACCCAAGAGCGCCATTTGGTTCTTGCTGCTTTGATAGGCGTAGCGGGTATCGGTGCCGTAGAGATCCATCCCCGCCAGAATAATCGCGCCGCGGGTCTCGGGCGGGGCGGCCATATGCAAACCACAAGCGGCAAGCAAGGCATAGGTGCCGGTCATCGGCTTGCGGTCATATTTTGCGATCAGCGCCTGCACCTGCGGCGCGATGGACGGAGGGCCGAAAGAGAGCGGTTTGTAACTTTCGGCAAAGCGCCGTTTGCCTGCCCTAACCACCGCCGGATTATGGCTGGTCCAATGCCGCAGATCATAGGTCTTGCGGCACTGCCAAAGCGTTTCGAACATGAAGGGCGCCACCCGCGGATCGCCCCCCATGACCGCCAGATCGACACGCGGCCCCAGAAAGCTGCGCGGCTCGAAAAAGAAATTATTGGTCCGCAGCATGAAATCGCTGCCCAGGATGCGGCCCTCGAAAGGTTGCGCCAAGGAGGCGCCGTTGCCTGCAACGACATAGGTGGTCTTTGTCATCGAATGTCTAAAGCCTGGATTTGGGAGGGGCAAATTCGCATAAACCCTTAAGGCCGACAAGGGGCCGCGCGACCCGTTTACAATGGCCTTTGGCGCAGCGTAACTAGAGGCATCAAAGAGGGATCCCATGATTGGCAAGCTGAAGAATTCTCGAACCGGCAAACGCCTTTATCGTTTCTCCCGCAGGCCCGCTGTCGGCTGGCCGATCCGCATGGTGGCGCAGTTCCTACAGGCCGAGCGTTTCCAGCCCAGTCACCTCTATCCGGCCAACCGCGCCCATAACCGCCGCGTCTTTGAGCAGCTTGAACGGTTTGAGGCGACACTGAAATGACCGCAACCGGCCCCCGCCAGAAGACCCTCGCCCTTGTGCGCAGCCGCCGCCGGACCGCGCAGGAGCGACACCGCGCGCAGCGCCCGATCGTGATCCTTTTTAGTGACGATTCCACGCTGATCTTTGCTAGACGTATGCGCGAGGTGCTGCAGGCGGCAGACCCGGATTGCCTGATAGAGATGGTCTGGTTCACCGATGAAAGCGCCCTTTCTTACCGGCAGATCACGCAGCTTTTGCCGCAAGGGCCCGACCGGGTTCTGGGCGGCAAGCAACTGGTCAGCTTGATGCGCGATCCCTCGGTCCGCGCCATTCTCACCAGCCGCATTTACCGCGCCATGCTGCGGCCCTTGAACAGCCCTGTCGCGCGCTGGTCGGGCAACCGCCCCTGCGTCCTCAGCTTTCTTGGCGGGCTGGACTTTTTCCCCGCGCAGGGCTTCGCGCGGCGTCGCAATTGTGACGCGGTCTATTTGTTTCCGCGCTCCGCCCTTGCCGACTATACCCAGCAGGTGGGCCAGAGCACGCAGGGCTGGCAAGAGATCGGCTTTGGCCATCCTTCGGTGATGCGGGCCAAAGCCCCCCCGGCGGATC
Organism: Sulfitobacter sp. HI0027; assembly: GCF_001634775.1. Classification (NCBI taxonomy): domain Bacteria; kingdom Pseudomonadati; phylum Pseudomonadota; class Alphaproteobacteria; order Rhodobacterales; family Roseobacteraceae; genus Sulfitobacter; species Sulfitobacter sp. HI0027. Next base: position 14,550 of record NZ_LWER01000007.1, on the reverse strand, counting down.
TGGCAGACCGGCGCGATATCTATTTCTTTACCCAAGCCCTGAGCCCTTCCACCCTGCGCGGCAGGCTGCATATGCTGCGGGTCATGGCCGCGATTGCCAAGGCCAATCCAGAGCGGCGTGTCTTTATCAAACTGCGCCACCTGCCGTCTGAAAACCGCCAGCACCTGCATCTGGAAAAATATGATTACCCCGGATTGATGGCGCAGCTCGGCCCCCTGCCGCCCAACCTTTTGTTAACAGATATCACCATGGAAGAGGCGCTAGAGACGGCCGCTTTGGGCATCACCTGCACATCGACCGCCGCGATGGACCTGCTGCGGGCGGGCCTGCCCTGCATGGTCTATCTCGATTTTGTCGATGCCTACCGTGATCCTTTGGTGCCGCCGATGCGCAAGATGTTTCAGGGCAGCGGGGTCATCACCTCGACCGAAGATCTGCTGAACCTGAAGCCGGGGGCGCTGAACCCGCAATGGCTTGAGGATATGTTCTGCCCTGACGATCTGGGCATCCGGGTGCTGGAAACGGTAGACCGGTTCCACGCCCGCGACTTTCAGATCCGACAAGAACTGCCCAGCTCTTAAAGATAGAGGATCGAGCGCCCGTATTTGCGCAGCATCAGCACGCCGAAAAAGGCGGGGACCAAAGCGCAGGTCAGCACGAAGATCTCGCTGATATAATTGGGATGATAGCTGCTGAAAAAGCCCGCCCGCGCCATGCCGATGGCGTGGACCAACGGGTTATACCACAAGATATTCTGCCCAATGAGCGGCAGGTCTTCGAAGAGATAGATCACCGCCGAAATCAACACCAAAGGCCCTGTCGCCACGCCCCAAGCCAAGCGCCAAACCGGCATCAGGGTAAAGAGAAAGCAATTCAACGTGCCGATCCCCAGCCCCAGAGCGATGATCATCCCATAGGCCAGAAAAACGCGCTCGATATTCACCGTGTCGCTGGTATGGCTGAATAAATACAGGCTGCCCAGAATGATGACCGAAACGATGAATTGCGTCAGCACGGCAAGGATCGCCCGCCCCAGAATGGCATCGACAAACGTCACCCGGGGATAGCCCATCAGCGGCTTGCTGAACTGCAAGGCACCGCCGACATTGACCGATAGGGCCTGAAACATCCGAAGAGGCAAAAGCCCCGTCGCATAAAAGAGCGTGAAGTTCGTGCCCAAAGGCGGGCTGCGCAGCAAGAGTGAAAAGGCCAGCGCCAGCACCGCAATAAGCGCCACAGGTTGCGCCACGGCCCAAAGATACCCCCCCGGGGAGCGGCCATAGGTGGTGGTCATTTCGCGAATGACCAGCGCAGTTATCGCCCGGGCCGTGCGAAAGCGCAACTGCGGCACCGCGGCCGGCGGAATCGCGGGGTTAGCTGACGGGGAAGAAGCCTGTTTGGTCATTGCTGCACCGTCTTTCATGCTATACTAAATGCCAAGTCAGTATATCTGAATTTGGGCTGGAAACTGCAATGACTTCTTCTTCCGATCCGGCATCGCCCGCCGCGGATACCCCCCCTAAAAAGCCCAGTTCAGAGCCGAAACCAGCCCCCAAGGCCGCCTCGGATTCCACGCCCAAGGCGGAGAGCAAACCGGCCCCCAAACCAAAGGCGAAACCCAAAAAAGAGCCCAAGGCCCCGGTGCCGCCTGTGGCGGGGCCTGCGCGTATGCGAAAGCGGCATTACCGCTTGGCTTTCAGCTTTATCTTGCTGGTTTTGCTGCCCACGATCGGCGCGGGCTACTACCTTTATACGATGGCCAAAGATCAATTCGTCTCCGAAGTGGGCTTTACCGTGCGCCGCGAAGAGGCACCTTTGGTCTCCAACCTGCTCACCACTTTGGGCAATGTCTCTTCCAGTTCTTCCAGCGATAGCGACATCCTGTTTGAATATGTGCGCTCGCAGGAATTGGTCCGGCGGGTGGACGAAGAAATCGATCTGCGCAGTCTCTATGGGGCGGTTTATGACGAAGACCCCCTCTTTGGTTTGGACCCCGACGCCACCATCGAAGAACTGGTAGACTACTGGCAACGGGTGGTGCGCGTCTCCTATGCGCCCAGCACCGGACTTTTGGAGCTTGAGGTGCGCGCCTTCGATCCGCAAACCGCCACACGGGTCGCGCGATTGGTGTTTTCCAAAAGCTCGGAGATGATCAACGAATTGTCGCAAATCGCCCGAGACGATGCGACCCGCTATGCCCGTGAGGATCTAGAGCGTGCTCAGGCCGATCTCAAAGCGCTCCGCCAAAGCCTGACGGAGTTCCGGATGCGCACCCAGATCGTCGATCCGCAGGCGGCCATTCAAGGGCAGATGGGGCTCTTGGCCTCGCTCCAGCAGCAATTGGGCGAGGCGCTGATCGAATATGACCTTCTGGTCGGCAAGGCCCCGGAGAACGACCCGCGCATTCTGCAAGTGAAAGGCCGCCTAGAGGCGATCCGCGCGCGGATCGATCAGGAGCGCCAGCAATTCGGACAGGGCGGCGATGTCGCGGATGGCGAGAATTACGCCACGATGGTTGCCAGATTCGAACAGCTTTTGGTCGAACGTGAATTCGCAGAGCAGAAATACGCCACCGCCGTCGCCAATTTCGACCGCGCCCAAACAGAGGCGCAACGCCAAAGCCGCTATCTGGCGGCCTATGTCGGCCCAACCGAGGCGGAAAGCGCGATCTACCCCCGCCGCTTGATGATCTTTTTGCTTGTTGCGTTCTTTTCGACAATCGCATGGGCCATTCTGGCGCTGGTTTACTACTCCCTGCGGGATCGCCGATAGGAAGGCGCCCCCATGATCGAACTGCGCAACCTTTCCAAAAGCTTCCCCACCCGCTGGGGGCGTAAATACGTGCTCAAGGACGTGAACCTGACCTTCCCCACCGGCCTTTCGGTGGCACTGATGGGGCGCAACGGGGCGGGCAAATCGACCCTGCTTCAGATCATCGCCGGGAATATGAACCCCGATTCAGGCGAGATGGTGACCCAAGGGTCGCTGTCCTTTCCGGTGGGCTTTGCGGGCAGTTTCCACCGCGATCTCAGCGGGGCGCAGAACACCAAATTCATCGCTCGGATCTATGGGGTCGACAGCCATGAGTTGATGAATTTCGTCAGCGACTTTACCGGGCTGGGGCGGAATTTCTATTTGCCGGTGCGCGGCTATTCCTCGGGCATGAAGGCGCGTTTGGCCTTTGGGGTCTCGATGGGGATCCAGTTTGATACCTATCTGGTGGATGAGGTCACCTCGGTCGGGGACCGGGCCTTTCGCACGCGCAGCGCGGAGGTCTTCAAAGATCGCATGGCCAATTCAGGCGCCGTGGTGGTGACCCACTCTATTCCGGAAATGCGCAACCTTTGCCAATCAGGGGTGGTGCTGGAGGACGGCCATGCGCAATTTTACGACGATATCGAAGAAGCCTTGGATGTTCACAAGCGCACGATGGATAATTCAAAGTAAAGCGAACCGCTAAAAACTCCGCAAAAACCTGTAGATAGCCCTTGTTTTCGCCATGTTCCGACCATGGGCTGATCTTGGCTGTGGGGCAGTCTCTTCCTTGGGTTTAAAGGAGTGGGGCGATGGGGCGGATCATTCGCAGTGTACATCTATCATGGGCAGAGGATGGGTCCGAGCCGGATGCGCCGGGCCCGGTGCAGGGCGCGACCCTGCCGTGGTTTCAACTGGACGGGGACGGCGGACAAGACACGCTGACCTTTCATGCAGGGCGCGGCCTCTGGTCGGGGGCGTTTACTTTGTCAAACGGCGTCCTGCGCTATCAAGATAGCACCTATCAGCGCGACAGTTTCATTCCCTTCACGGCGGGCAATGCCAGCGTTGCCGTGGCAGGCGATCTGTTCGACACCCTGCTGGAAGACGCCGGGGGGTCCTTGATCAATGCCCGCACCTATTTCTCTCAACAAAGCGGCAGCTTTGGCGATACAGGCCAGATGCTGGCCGTAGAGTTTGGCGCCAGCACCATGGTGGTGGCCAGCATTGCCGGGCGGGCCGGACTGTCGGTCTTTGACTATGCCAATGCCGGTGACATCCAGCGGCGGGCCACGGTGAATGACAACGACACGCTGTTTCTCGGCAATCCCGTGGGGCTGGCCTGTGTGGAACAGGGGGGGCTGCGCTATGTCTATGCCGCCTCTTCGGGCGATGAGGCGGGGATCAGTGCCTTTCGGCTGAGCAGTTCAGGCCAGTTGAATGCCGTGGGCCGTCTTGAGGTCGAAGACGGGCTTTGGGTCAGCAACATCACCCAGCTTGAGGGGGTCTCCGCAGGCGGGCAAAACTATCTGCTGGTGGCCGCCGCAGGCAGCGGATCGCTGAGCGTCGTGGCACTGGATGAAGGCGGGGCCATGCGGGTGAGCGATCATGTCTTAGACGATCTTGATACGCGCTTTGACGATATCACCGTGATGGAGACCTTGATGGTCGGGGACCAAGCCTATGTGGCGGTCAGCGGGGCCGACCAAGGGGTCAGCCTGTTCCAGCTTTTGCCCAATGGTCAGTTGCTGCATCTCGAAACCCTCGCCGATACGCAGACGCTGGGGCTGGGCCATATCAATGCCCTGTCGCTGGTCGCGCAGAACGGCATGGTCCATCTGATCGCAAGCTCCGAAAACGAGCCGGGGCTGACCCATGTGGTCTATGATCCGGGCGATGGTCTGCTGCGGGTGGGCGATGACAGAAACAACACATTGACCGGCAGCAATGCCGAGGACATCCTGCTTGATGGTGCCGGCACGGACAGGCTGACGGGCGGCGATGGGGCTGACCTCTTTGTGCTGGCCCGCGATGGGCAGATCGACACGATCATGGATTTTCAGGTCGGGCTGGACCGGGTCGATCTCAGCGCTTGGTCGGGGCTTTATTCCACCCATCAGATCGAAGTGATTTCCCGCTCCGACGGGGCCGAGGTGCGCTTTGCGGATGAGCGGTTGATCCTGCGCACCGATGACCAGCGCGCTCTTGATCTTGAGGATTTTCTGGCCACGGACATGCTGGGCATCGCCCGTCTGACCCCCATCGAAGAGCGGCCCGAGAACCTGATCCTGCGCGACGGGACAGAGGAAGGGGATCTTTTGGAAGGCGGCACGCCGGACAATATCATCAATGGGCTGGGCGGTGATGATCAGATCTTTGGCAGGGACGGCAATGACAGCCTCAATGGCGGCGAAGGCCATGACCTGCTGGATGGGGGGAACGGCCGGGATACGCTGGAGGGCGGCGCGGGCCATGACCGGCTAACCGGGGGCGAAAGCGCCGACATCCTTCGGGGCGGCACGGGTGCCGACACTTTGGAAGGGGCGGCAGGCAACGATCAGCTCTGGGGCGATAGTTCGACCGATCTGCTCTATGGCGGCACGGGCAATGACACGCTGACCGGCGGCACCGGGGCCGATACCCTGCACGGCGGCGGCGGCAATGACCGGATCCTGTCCAACACCGGCGTCGATCTCATCTATGGCGGTGCCGGGCATGACTGGATCAGCCCCGGCAATGGGGTCGATATCGCCTTTGGCGAAGGCGGCAACGATACGATCATTGGCCGCACCGGCTGGGACACGCTGGACGGCGGCACAGGCGATGATGCGCTCTATGGCAGCGAAGGGCGCGACGCGCTGCAAGGCGGGCTGGGCAATGACTATCTCTCAGGCGGCTTCGGCTATGACACGCTCGAAGGCGGCGCGGGCAATGACGCGCTTTACGGCAATATCGGCATGGACGAATTGCATGGCGGCGATGGCAATGATGCGATGTTCGGTGCCACGGGGGATGATCTTCTGCGCGGTGGCGACGGGGACGACGAATTGTTTGGCGCCCAAGGTCGGGACACGCTCGAAGGCGGCGCGGGGGATGATTTCCTGCGTGGCGGCACCTTGGCCGATACGTTCATCTTCAACGCCAGCCACGGCCAAGACACGCTATCGGGGTTGGAGCTTCAGGACGAAGTGCATCTGTCTTTGGCGCTCACCCAAGGCTTGTCCAGCGCCGAAGACATCGTCTCTCGCTTTGCCCGGGTGGTCGAAGACGATGTGGTGCTCTGGTTCTCCCGCGACAACCAAATCGTCTTCGAAGATGGGGTCAGCGCCGCGGATCTGACCGAGGTGATTTTGACTTTCTGAATGACAAGCCCGCCCTGCTGGCCGATAACCCGCCTGATAGAAGTGGCGGGAAGACGGTACATCGGATGATCTTGACCTTCGGCCAATCAGGGCAACTGGCGCGCGAACTGGCCCCGCTCACCGGGGGGGCTTGCCTGTCGCGGGCCGAGGTCGACTTTGAAACCCCGGGGGCCATTGCCGATGCCATCGCCCACCACCGGCCCGAGGCCGTGATCAATGCCGTGGCTTTTACGGATGTCGATGGGGCCGAAGACGCGCAAGACCGCGCCTTTCGGGTCAATGAGGCGGCTGTCGGCGAACTTGCACAGTCCTGTGCCGAGGCGGCGATCCCGCTGGTGCATCTGTCCACGGATTATGTCTTTGACGGTTCGGGCAGCCGCCCTTGGCAGCCCGATGACCCCACCGGCCCGCTCAATGTCTACGGCCATTCGAAATCTGCTGGCGAAACGTTGTTGCGCGCCGCGCAGGGCCCGCATGTGATCCTGCGCTGCTCATGGGTGGTGTCCCCCCATGGTCGGAATTTTGTGAAAACTATGCTGCAACTAGGGGCCGACCGCGATGCATTGCGCATCGTGGCGGACCAAATCGGCGCCCCCACAGCCGCCCATGACATCGCGGGCGCCGCCCTATCCATCGCACGTCAGCTCAAGACCGCGCCGGAGAAAAGCGGCACCTACCACTATCAGGCCCAGCCCCACGCCAGTTGGGCCGAGGTGGCGCGAGAGATTTTCGAGCAAGCCGGGATCACCTGCGCCGTCACCGAGATCCCCAGCCACGCCTACCCTACCCCGGCCCGTCGGCCCCTGAATTCCCGGCTGGATTGCAGCGCCACCGAAAAAAGTTTCGGCCTAGAGATGCCAGACTGGCGCGTGAGCTTAAAACAAATACTCGCCCGGCTTGGCCACGCCTGACCGGTCGCAAACGCCCCCAGCTCTGTGTGGCGAGTTGCGAGCGAGGGATTGCAGACCTAAGACGGCTGTGAAACATCTTTTGCCAAACCAACGGATCATCTTATGCCCCAGACCATTTGCGCCACTGTCATTCTCGCCCGGGGCGGATCGAAGGGGGTGCCGGGCAAGAACCTGCGCCGGGTTGGCGGGATGTCTTTGATTGGCCGGGCGGTGCGCGCGGCTGTCGCGGCGCAAAGCCAGTCCGCCGTTTATGTCTCCACCGATGATGCGGCCATTGCTGCCGAGGCGCGGCATCACGGCGCTCAGGTGATTGACCGCCCGGCAGAAATTTCAAACGATACCGCCAGTTCCGAAGCGGGCTGGCTGCATGCCCTGCCCCATGTTCGGGCGGATCTGCCGGGGCTGACGCATCTGACCTTTTTGCAATGCACCTCTCCCTTCATCAGCGCGGATGACATCGATGCCTGTCTGGCGGCTGTGACAGAAGCCAAGGCCGCCTGCGCCCTCTCGGTGGTGGAAGATCACAGCTTTCTATGGGGCTTGGATGCGCAGGGCCTTGGGGTGGGCCAGAACCACGACCACCAGCAACAACGCAAACGCCGTCAGGATCTGCCGCCGCAATACCGCGAGAATGGGGCGATCTACTGCGTGCAGGCCGATCTTTTCGAGGCCACGGGACAGCGCTTTTGTGGCCCGGTGGCGCTCTGCCCGGTCGATCAGCCGCCGCTGGAGATCGACAGTCTGGCCGATCTTGATCTGGCCAGCACCATGGCCAGCACCACCGCCTGTGGCGCGCCGCCCGCAAAAGCGCTGGCGCAGGTCCGCGCGCTGGTGATGGATTTCGATGGGGTGCATACGGACAATCTGGTGATGACCGACCAAGACGGGCGCGAGACCGTCATGACCTCCCGTGGCGATGGCATGGGGCTGGCCGAATTGGCCCGCCACAGCACGATTCAGCGGCTGATCATCTCCAAAGAGCGCAACCCGGTGGTGCTGGCCCGCGCGGCCAAGCTTGGCATCGAGGTGATCGCCGCGACCGACGATAAGGTGGCCGCGCTGGATCTCTGGCTGGCCCGCGCCGGGCTGGACTGGACGCAAATGCTCTATGTCGGCAATGACATCAACGACGCCCCCGCCATGCAGCGCGCGGGGCTGACGGCCTGCCCCTCGGATGCACATCACGATGTTGTCGGCCACGCCGATTGGATCCTGCCCTATCCCGGCGGGCGCGGCGCGCTGCGGCACCTGTGTGATATATTGGTCAAAATACAGGAGCCTTTGAGCGATGGCTGAGCCGTCCCCCCTGCCCGCTTGGGCTGCGGCTTTGGCCGAGTGGCAAGAAACCCGCGCCCTGCCGCTCTGGACCCAAGCCGGGATCGACCAGACCAGCGACACGGTATGGGAAGCGCTCGATTACCACGGCGCGCCCTTGCGGGAGCTCAACCGCCGGCAACGGGTGCAATTCCGCCAAGCCAATGTCTTTGCGCGCAGCCCCGATCCGCAGATACAGGACCTCGGCTGGCGGCTGTTTCGCCGCACAATGGCCCATGGCTTTGATCCTGAAACCGGGCTTTTCTCGGCTTGGATCTCGCCCGATTTGCAGCGCTTGGATCAGACCCACGACCTTTATGATCTGGCCTTTGGGGTATTGGCCGCAGCACATTTGGGCGCGGCAGGGTTCGACGTGGCCCCCGATATCGCGCGTCTGGAAGAGGCATTGTCGCGGCTGCGCGGCGCAGAAGGCTGGCGAGAGACCGCCGCCGACCGGCAGCCCCGCCGACAGAACCCGCATATGCATCTTTTCGAAGCGATGACCGCTCTCTATGCGCTGACCAAAGACCCCGCGCATCTTGCCATGGCGCAGCATTGTCTTGATCTGATCGCCGACCACGCGCTGACCAAAGACGCGCGTCTGCTGGAGTTTTTCGCCCCCGACTGGACCCCCCTTGAGGGCGCTGCGCAGGCCCATGAGCCGGGGCATCTGGCTGAATGGATCTATTTGGCGGATCGTTTCACGGCCACGACGGGCCTCGCTTCCGGGCTGCCTTTGCCCGAAATGTGGCAGCGTGTGCAGGACAGCCGCCTGCCCTCGGGCTTTCTGCCGGACCGCGATGGTGACACCACGCGCAGGCTCTGGCCGCAGACCGAGTTTCTCAAAGCCGCCTGTGTGATGAGCCGCCCCGAGACCGCGGTCGGATTGCGCCCGTCGGACATCGCCGCCCAGCTTTGGGAAAGCTATATCCCCCCCTCCCTTGGAGGAGGCTGGTATGATCAATTTGACGAAACCACCGGCGCCTGCCTGTCGGAGAACATGCCCGCCTCAACCTTCTATCACATCGACAGCGCGATCGAGGCCTGCTGCCGAGTTTAATCTTCCGAAGACTGCGCAAGCATCTTGGCAAAACCGACAAAGGCCGCATCTGGCGCGCGCAATTGCGGACGCCCCGAGCGCAGCCAATAGGGGGTCTGATGCCGGAGGGGGCAGAATAGTACGCTAAGGGCTGATTTTGGCCCCTGTGCGGTGCAGGGTTCTGTAGATCGTTGGCCTGGAGACCGCGAACAGCTCAGCCAGATCACTGATAGAATACTCGCCGGTTGCATGCATGCGCGCGAGTTCTTTCTGTTGTTTTTCAGAGAGTTTTGGCTGTTTTCCTCGGAGTTTTCCCTTTGCACGGGCGATGGCCATGCCTTCTTTCGTGCGCAACCGGATCAGATCGGCCTCAAACTCGGCAAAGGTAGCGAGAATGTTGAAGAACATTTTGCCCATGGGATCCGTCGGGTCGTAGATAGACATCCCCAAGGCGAGCTTGACGCCCTTTTTTTCCAGCTGTTCTGCGATAGCGCGTGCATCGGGGACGGACCGGGCAAGGCGATCCAGTTTTGGCACGACCAGCACATCGCCTTCGCGCACGGCTGCCAGTGCCTGGTCGAGACCGGGGCGGGCGCGGTTGGTGCCCGTCAGCCCGTGGTCAGTATAGATGAGATCCTCCGATACCCCCAAGTCGCATAAGGCCTGCCGCTGTGCGGTCAGATCCTGCTTGTCGGTCGAACAGCGGGCATAGCCAATCTTGGTCACAGTCATGTTCAAATTGTACGATTAAGGGGCCACATGTGCGAATCAAATCGTACCAGCTATACGAGATATGTTGGGGTGTGGTTTCTCTGCCCTTGCCAACCCTTGTGACACATGTCCGCTGAGCGATCCTCTTACGGACACCCATGTTCATGATTTTGGAAGGAACCACATGCCCCGCCGGAGAATGCTGACCGACCGCCAGCGGGCGGCGCTGCTTGACATGCCAACTGAAGAAGCGTCGATGCTGCGCCACTATACCTTGGCGGACGACGATCTGGAAATCATCCGCGCCCGTCGCCGCCCCCACAATCGTTTCGGCTTCGCCCTGCAGCTTTGCGCGCTGCGATACCCAGGTCGGTTGCTGGCGCCCGGTGAGGTCATTCCTGCGGCAGTGACGCGCTTTTTGGCGGCGCAACTCGGGCTGAGACCCGATGATCTGGCAGACTATGCAACGCGGGAGGAAACCCGCCGTGACCACCTGGCCACCCTGCGCAATCTTTACGGCTACAAGATGTTTACTGGTCGAGGGGCACGCGACCTGAAGACCTGGCTGGAGAGCGAAGCCGAAACCGCCCGGTCGAACGAGGATCTGGCCCGGCGCTTTGTAGAGAAGTGCCGGGCGACCCAGACCATTCTACCTGGGATCACGGTTATCGAACGTCTTTGCGCGGATGCACTTGTCGCTGCCGAGCGACGGACCGACACCCGGATTGCCGACCGGCTGAATGATGAATTGCGCGGCCAGCTTGATGCACTACTGACTGAAAGCGCGGACAGCTCTGTCACCCGCTTTGTCTGGCTGCGCCAATTCGAGGTTGGCCGAAACTCGGCCGATATAAACCGCCTGCTCGACCGGCTTGAATTCTTGCAGGGCATAGCGTTGGATCAATCCATCCTGTCCGATGTGCCGCCTCACCGCATTGCTCGCCTCCGACGACAAGGGGAACGGTATTTCGCCGGCGATCTGCGGGATATTTCAGGCGACCGCCGCCTTGCCATCGTCGCGGTCTGCGCTTTGGAATGGCGCAGTGCCATTGCCGATGCGGTGGTCGAAACCCATGACCGGATCGTCGGGAAGACATGGCGCGAGGCGAAACGCGCGTGCGATGCCCAGGCGGATGACGCAAAGGCGGCTCTGAAGGACACCTTGCAGAGATTCTCAAACCTCGGATCAGCGCTGCTGGAAGCGCATGAAGATCAGGCGCCCCTGATTGAGGCCGTTCAAAACGCGGGAGGCTGGTCATCGCTCAGGGGGCTTGTCGCCACCGCTGCCCAACTCACCGACACATTGGCTGCCGATCCGCTCGCGCACGTTGTTCACGGGTATCATCGTTTCCGACGTTATGCGCCGCGCATGCTGCGGGCGCTCGATATTCAAGCCGCCCCGGTGGCCGAACCGTTGCTGGCTGCCGCCGGTATCGTCGCAGGAACGGAAACCACCGCCGACCGGCCCGTGACCTTTCTGCGCCGAACCTCGAAATGGCATCGGCACCTGAATAACGATGATGGGTACCGACTATGGGAGGTGGCGGTCCTGTGCCATCTGCGCGATGCCTTCCGTTCCGGTGATATCTGGCTCGCACATTCCCGCAGGTATGGCGATCTAAAGGACGTGCTGGTCCCAGCCGAAGTCGCCCGGGCCACGCCCAAGTTGGCCATGCCGTTCGAACCGGATGCCTGGCTGGCGGATCGGAAGTCTCGCCTGGCCGCGGGCCTACAGCGATTGGCCCGCGCCGCCAGGGCCGGTGCCATTCCGGGCGGGTTCATCGAAGACGGCGCCCTCAAAATAGACCGGCTGACTGCCGCTGTCCCCGAAGAGGCCGATGCCATGGTGCTTGATCTTTATAGCCGCCTGCCGGAAATCAGGATCACCGACCTCCTGCTCGAAGTGGACGACGAGATCGGCTTTACAGAAGCATTCACCCATCTGCGCACGGGCGTCCCGTGCAAGGACAGGGTCGGCATGCTGAATGTGCTGCTGGCCGAAGGACTGAACCTTGGCCTCAGCAAAATGGCCGGGGCCACCAACACCCATGATTATTTTCAGCTTTCGCGCCTGTCGCGGTGGCATGTCGAAAGCGAGGCGATGGCACGCGCCCTGGCCACAGTTATCGAAGGCCAATCTGCCTTGCCGATGGCCCGGTTCTGGGGCAGCGGTGTCACCGCGTCCAGTGACGGGCAGTTCTTCCCCACCACGCGCCAAGGCGAGGCGATGAATCTGATCAACGCCAAGTATGGCCATGAACCCGGATTGAAAGCCTACACCCATGTCTCCGACCAGTTCGGCCCCTTCGCCACCCAGACTATCCCCGCCACGGTGAACGAAGCGCCCTACATTCTGGATGGCCTGTTGATGACCGACGCCGGGCGAAAGGTCAGAGAGCAGTACGCCGATACTGGCGGGTTCACCGACCACGTTTTCGCCGTCACCGCTCTGCTGGGCTTCCAGTTCATACCCCGCATCCGGGATCTGCCATCCAAGCGCCTTTACCTCTTCGATCCAACATCCTGCCCAAAAGAGCTGAAAGGCTTGATCGGTGGCAAGATCAGGGAACCCGTCATCAGTTCGAACTGGCCCGACATTCTGCGCAGCGCGGCCACCATGGTGGCGGGCGCAATGCCTCCAAGCCAACTGTTGCGAAAATTCGCCGCCTATCCCCGGCAGCATGAGCTTGCGGTGGCATTACGGGAAATCGGACGGGTTGAACGGACGCTGTTCATCATCGACTGGCTGCTTGACGCCGACATGCAACGCCGGGCTCAGATCGGCCTGAACAAGGGCGAAGCGCACCATGCCCTCAAGAATGCCCTACGCATCGGGCGCCAAGGCGAAATCCGAGATCGAACAACTGAGGGGCAGCATTTCCGGATGGCCGGGCTGAACCTGCTCGCCGCCACCATCATCTATTGGAACACCAAGCATCTTGGTAAAGCTGTGGCTGGACGTCGCCGGTCGGAACTGGATTGCTCTCCTGACCTTTTGGCGCACATCTCGCCCCTCGGATGGGCCCACATCCTCCTCACCGGCGAATATAGATGGCCCAAAAGGTGAGCAAAGCCCCTTAACGTACTATTCTGCCCCCTCCGGCATCAGACCCCAATAGGCTTGCCAATCCGCCTGCACCGCATAGACGTCACAGCCCGGCATCAGCCTGCGCACGGCATCCAAACCCTGCGGGCTGACCTGCGGCATGGCGTGATCCTCCACCACCACCGACCGGCGCCGAAACCGGATCTTGTCGCCGGGCTCTTCATTGATCTCGTAATCGGGCAGATGATCGGCAGCGATCATGTCCCGGATCATCTTGCGAAAGACCCGACGGGGCGAGTTAGAGCCTGATTTTTTCAGCAGCGTATCGATTGAGACCACCCAATTTGCCTGACGGCCGCAATGCTTTCGGGCGATCTCATAAATGCGCCGCTCCAGAGGTTTCCGCAGTCTGAAATAATCACGCGACAGGGTCAGGACGGATTTGCTCTGCACCGCGCGGAACAGCCATTCCGATAGGGTGATGGAGACCGAGATCATACGCCCCCCCTTCGCTTTGCGCAGGATCTCCCAGCCTTCGATCAGCCCAAAGCCCCGGGTCGTCTCGACCGCGCCGGTGGTGATATTGGTGGTGATCCGCGTGCCCGCCAGCCGCTCAAAGGCATCGCGCAACCGCCGGTAAGCATCGCCTGAGGTTTCGCGGTTGGTGGCCACCAGAAAGTCATGGGCGCGCAGGGTCAGGTGCCGCGAAATCGCACGCCCCGCGTTCAGCGCGGCCATCAACTGGCTGATGCAGTAGATCAAAATATCCTTGTCATGGATCGTCGCCAACCCGCGCACCGACGGGGTCACCGTGATCTCGGTCCCGTTGTGGGCATATTCCAGAATGCGACGGTCAGGCCGGGTCGAGAGCGAGAATATCGGATGCTCCATGGTCGCCAGATCGTCCTTGGGCAAAGCATCGAAAATATCACAGACAAAGAAATCATTGGTCGGATGGCGGCGGGGCAAAAGCCCCTCCTGAGAGGTCATACCGGTGCTGCTCACGAGCCTGTCCTTTAACTGCTGCGACGCCTTAGCCGCCCTACTCTCTCATTCCGCCGGGCCGTTAACGACCTCTTGAGACGGATTCGAAACATCGTGGTTTCAGTGACGCCACCCTAAAAGTTATGGTCCTGCCCTGTCCAGCGCCCCAACGGGGGTTCAGAGTCACTTCAACGGGGGGATAGTGTCCCAAGGAATGGTGTAACTTTGTTCTTCGGCCATGGCTTGGCCGCAGTTACAGGACGGCGATTGTCGCCGGGTCCATGGGGGTAGTGTCGCAAATGGCGGCGACGGTTTCCAGTGTCATGTAGCGCCGCGTGATCGCCCACTCATCATTTTGCTCCAGCATCAGGGCTCCGACCAGTCGTGTGACTGCGGCCTCGTTTGGAAAGATGCCGACAACGTTGGTCC
>NZ_LWER01000006.1:0-10442 GCF_001634775.1 Sulfitobacter sp. HI0027 | reverse complement strand
GATCGAAAGCCATGTGCGTGCCGCTCACCGCCTACATGGCGATGATACCACCGTGCCGCTTCTGGCGCGGGGCGGTGCAAAAAAGGCCCGGCTCTGGACCTACGTGCGTGATGATCGGCCATGGAATGGTGGCGCCCCACCAGCGGCGTTCTTCCGCTTCTCTCGAGATCGCGGCGCAACCAATCCCAATCAGCATCTGGCCGGATGGCAAGGTGTGCTGCAAGCCCCCTCTCATGGTTTGCAAGCAAACCACTGCCGGGCAATGGACGCCTATGGTGGATACAACGATCTCTATCGCGAAGACCGCGACGAGGGGCCCGTGACCAGTGCGTTGTGTTGGTCACATGCCCGCCGGAAGTTCTTCGAACTGGCCGACCTTGCGGGCAACGTCCGCAAGGGCAAACCCGCCCATCAGATCTCGCCGGTCGCACTGGAAGCGGTGAAACGGATCGATGCCATCTTCGACATCGAGCGCGAGATCAATGAGCTGGATGCTGATGCCCGGCTCGTCGCCCGCCAGAACCTGTCCCGTCCCCTGGTGAACGGCCTCCACGACTGGCTGCAGGACGAGCGCGCGAAACTGTCCAGATACAACAAGGTGGCCAAGGCGATCAACTACATGTTTGAGAAGCGTGGCCGTTGGCAGGCCTTCACGGCATTCCTCGATGACGGGCATATCTGTCTGACGAATAATGCGGCCGAACGCGCTTTACGTGGCGTGGCACTGGGCAGAAAGTCGTGGCTCTTCGCAGGCTCAGAGCGCGGCGGTGAACGGGCTGCCGCCATGTATACCCTTATCGTCACCGCCAAAATGAATGACATCGATCCGCAGGCCTGGCTCGCCGATGTTCTCGCCCGGCTGCCCGACTTGCCCGTCTCGCGCGTGCATGAACTTCTGCCTTGGAACTGGAAAGCTCTATCCCTTCCACAAGCAGCCTAACCATGCAGCTGAACAAGGTGTATTCCGTCAAGACAATCGACCGCGTCGCTGTCGAACTGGGCGAAACCGTCAATAAGATCTTTGATCTCGCCACCGGTATGGAAACCGAAGATGGTATAATCTGGGTCTACGGTCCCAGCGACGACGGTGTCATCGCATTCACTCCAATCGGGATCGAAAACCTGCAAGAGCTCATCGAAATGGACCGTGATCGCGAGCGATGACCCTGCGAGCAGACTGAAGATCTGCTTGGCGATGCCGGGCTAATGAATGAGCTCAAGACCAAGCTTATGGAACGGATGCTCGGGGCTGAGCTGACGGCACAGCTGGGCTATGAAGACGGAAAGGATGCCCCGCCAGATCAGGCCAACCGTCGCAACCGCTCATCTGCTAAGAAATTGAAGGGGCAAGACGGCGAACTGCCTATCGCTGTGCCGCGGGACCGGGACGACCAGATACACAAAGTT
The DNA here is from genome assembly GCF_001634775.1 of Sulfitobacter sp. HI0027. NCBI lineage: Bacteria > Pseudomonadati > Pseudomonadota > Alphaproteobacteria > Rhodobacterales > Roseobacteraceae > Sulfitobacter > Sulfitobacter sp. HI0027. Next base: position 9,035 of record NZ_LWER01000006.1, on the reverse strand, counting down.
TATGACACTCCCGTCGGGGCCGGTGCGGCCCGCTTCGAAATCGCCTTCGACTTTGGCTCATTTGGCCTCAGCTTGCGCCATAAGCCAAGCAAGACAGCTTCCCCGCAATCAACAAATCACCCACAACAGATTTTCGTCTGCTATGAACCAGGTGGCGGCACCTGGGGTATCGAACGGACTCCGGATCATTGAAATATCGTCCTCAACCGTCTTCTCCGATTTGCGAGTTTAGCGATTCCGAGATTCCGTCCGAAGAAACCAGTTTCGCCAGTCCGAGTAAGCTTATCTTGGGATGAAGGGGCCAACTGCGCTCGATGCTAAGGGCAGTCACTCCGTTGACGATAGGGTTGAGAATGCGCAAAAGGAAATATCCTGGTCCGCCCCGGAGACGTTAAGGCCAACCCAAAGGATATCCTAAATGCGCATGCCCTGATGCCGTGCAGTCGCAGCTCGTAAAGGGCTTTGCGTGCAGTGATCTGCATTTTGCCTGCGACTGCCGGCCTGGCGATTGCGCACGGTCGATCGCAAAAAATAGGTTTTGATAAAGTTGTAAAAAGGATGGTGGTCCCAGCTGGATTCGAACCAGCGACCTCTCGCTTCGGAGGCGAGCACTCTATCCAGCTGAGCTATGGGACCATCTTTACAGAACGTTTCTGTGCAATTTCTGTGCGAAACCAGATTCGACGCTCTAATTTATATCTTACCTTTCAACGCGTTGCAACCTTAGCAATTCGCCTTCGGAGGGCAGCGCTCTATCCAGCTGAGCTAAGGGTCCACTGAGGGGCGGTATAGCCAGAGCGGGCCGCCCCTGCAATGGGAAATCCGGGGGCTAGGGCGGCGAAATTGAGCTTAGGCGAAAAGATCATGCGCCAATTCAAGTGCGTCAACCAATGTGTCGACCTCGGCGCGGGTGTTATACATGCCAAAGGACGCGCGGCAGGTGGCAGATACCCCGAGATGCGCCATCAAAGGTGCCGCGCAATGGTGCCCGGCCCGCACCGCCACGCCCTTCTTGTCGAGCACGGTTGAAATGTCATGGGCATGGGCCGCGCCATCCAAGGTGAAGCTAAAGATGGCCGCCTTATCCGGTGTCGTACCCTGAAGGTTAAGCCAGTTCAGCCCACTGAGACGGGACACGGCGTAGTCGCGCAGATCATCTTCATGGGCGGCGATATTTTCCATTCCCAGGTCCATCATGAAATCCAGCGCCACGCCCAAGCCGATGGTGGCCACAATGCCGGGGGTGCCCGCCTCGAACATCATCGGCGGGTCGTTGTAGCTCACCGCGTCTTTGCTGACTTCGCGGATCATGTCGCCGCCCCCGATGAAGGGACGCATTTCGGCCATCCGCTCGGACTTGATATAGATCGCGCCTGAGCCCGAGGGGCCGTAGAGTTTGTGCCCCGTGACGGCATAGAAATCACAGCCGATGTCTTGGACATCCACCGGCATATGCACCGCCCCCTGCGAGCCATCGACCAGCACCGGAACGCCTTTTTCATGCGCCGCTGCGGTGATGGATTTCACATCAACTTTGGTCCCCAAAACATTGGAAAGATGCGATATCGCAACCAGCTTGGTCTTTGGCCCGATGGCATCGATCACCGCCTGCGGGTCCAGCGCGCCGGTGGCGTCTACGTCGACCCATTTCAGCACCACGCCCTGCCGCTCGCGCAGGAAATGCCATGGCACGATATTCGCGTGATGCTCCATCACCGACAGGACGATCTCATCACCGGCCTGCATCCGCGGCATGGCCCAGCCATAGGCCACGGTGTTGATCCCCATAGTAGCACCGGTGTTGAGCACGATCTCATCTTCTGATCCGGCATTGAGAAACCGTACAACGGTGCCGCGCACGCTTTCATATTTGTCGGTCGCCAGATTAGAAAGGTAGTGCAAGCCACGGTGAACATTGGAGTATTCATTCGCGTAGGCTTGGGTGATCGCATCGATCACCACCTGCGGCTTCTGCGCTGATGCACCATTGTCGAGATAGACCAGCGGCTTGCCGTTCACTTCGCGGCCGAGGATCGGAAACTGCGCCCGGACAGCATCAACGTTGAACATGTTTCAAACTCCTTGGGCGGTCAGCCCGATCAAAGACAGCAGGAGGCCAAGACCCAGCAAGACCCCAAGCGCGGCCCCTGCCAGCACAGCGGCGGCATGGAAGAGCCCCGGCAGATGCAGCAGTTCGGCCACGAAATTCAGCAGGATCCAAAGACCCCAAAAAGTAACGACGAAAGAAGCCAGCAACGCCACCGGCGGCAGAGCCATGGTCAACAGCAGGATTCCCAATTGCGCGCAGAGCCGGAGCGCCTGCAACCAGACCACGGCCGCCAGAAGCGGGGCCGCCGCGCCCTGCCCGCCCAAGGCCCGGCCAACCCAAGACAGCGCATGAACATAGAGCACCATCAAACCGGCCAGCAGCGCAAAAAGCACCAGCGGCGATTGGAAATAACTCGGCAACGCCATGGCGGGTGGCGCGATCACGAACATCGCCGAGATCAATAGCGCGTTAAGCGCTGCGACCAAGGCGAGCGATGTCCATATCACCTCGCGGCCCAAAGGCAGGGCCGCGATCATCCGCGCTGCGGCGCGGGGGCTACGCAATGTGGTTTGCGCGAGTTGGATCAGGGCGGCGCTGTCCATCTCAGCCCCGCTGTGCCGCAAGCAGGCCTGCGATCCAGAACCAGAAGAACACGGCCAACCAGAGCACGCCAACAATCTGCGCCTGCACGCCCGGCCCGATAAAGCCAAGCGCGAGGCCCAGCAACAACAGGATCGGCGCGGAAGCGAGCAGTGACCAAACCAAGGTCAAACGCACCGCGTAGCCAGTGAGCCGCTGCCCCGCGATGCGGCTGATCGCCCAGACCATCGCCGCCAGACCATAGAGCAGCATCGGCATCACGAAGATCCAGAAAAACGCGCTCCAATACTGCCGCACGGCCAGCGGTCCTTCGGGGTCAAGATGCGCCGCGCGGGCTTGATAAGGGGACAGGGCCACGAAAATCAGCAGCCCCGCCATGAGCGCGAACATCAGAACGCGCACCTCGTTACGGCCCTGCGCTAACAGCCCCGACATCACTTTGCCGGGGCCGCGATAGGTCGCAACGATATCGCTGGTGACAGCCATCAGCTGCTACGACGCTCCAACCACGCGCTGAGACGCCCGTTGATCTCTTCGCGCAGCCCTTCGGCTTCGATTTCTTCCACCGCTTCGGCAAGGAAGGCCAGTGTCAGAAGGTCGGTCGCCTCGGCATGAGACACGCCGCGGGCACGGAGGTAGAACAGCGCCTCTTCGTCGATCGCACCAGAGGTCGAGCCATGCGAACAGGCCACGTCATCAGCGTAGATTTCCAGCTCAGGCTTGGCGAGGAACTGGCTGTCGCCGTCCAGCAAAAGCGACTGGCTAATCTGATAGCCATCGGTCTTCTGCGCGCCTTCCTTAACGAGGATCTTGCCTTGGAACACGCCTGTCGCACCGTTGCGCAGCACCTTCTTAAAGACCTGACGGCTTTCGCAATTCACCGCGTCATGGGTGATGAAAACCGTGTCGTCATGATGGAAGTCACCATCGCCGACGCAGGCACCGGCCACATGGGCCGAGGCATCATCGCCGGTGAGCTCGATCACACATTCGTTGCGCGTCAGCGCGCCGTTCACGGTAACGGTGAAGCTCTTGAACAGCGACTCGCTGCCAAGACGGGTGAAGACATGTGTTGCAGCCCGGCGCTCATGATCGCGGCCCTGTGCACGGACATGGTGGAAGCGCGCGGTGTCGGCCACTTCAACCTCCATCACGGTATTGAAGCGCGCGGCGGCGGGGCCGTTCTCCAAAAGGGTCACTTCGGCGTCTTTTTCGAGCTTCACGACGTGGTGCAACATCGCATCCGAAGTCTCTGATTTATGGGTATAAACCAGATTGATCGGCTTGCTCACTTGACCGGTGACATGGATCAGCACCCCGTCACTCGCGAAGGCTGTATTCAGCGCGGCCAGTGGGCGTTGAACTGGCGTCTGGCCGTTCTTTTCCAGCGCACCATAGAGGTCACGCGCCCAATGCAGATCACTGTCCGCCGCCGCGAGCCGTTCGATGCTGACGCCTTCTAGCGACAGATCGTCGGAGGCTTCGGCGTCGAATTCACCGTCGACAAAGACGATACGCAGACGGTCGGTGTCGTCGAAAAGCGGTGCCTCGCCGTGATCGAAAATCGCGGCAGGCTGCGCCTCGGGTTGCGTCAGCGTGTCGGGGCGGGTGAACTTCCAATATTCATCCCGGCGTTGCGGCAAGCCCATGGCACGGAGCCGCGCCAGCGCGTCCTCGCGCGCCGCCTGGGCCCAGCCACCCTGCGGCATGCTGAGCCGTGCGATCATCGCCTCGGTCGGGGTTTCTTGCAGTTTCGCTTCGGCCATTATGCCACCTCAGCGAGAATGTCTGCGTAGCCGTTGTTCTCGACCTCAAGGGCAAGCTCGGGGCCACCGGTCTTGATGATGCGACCGTCGTGCATGATGTGCACAACATCCGGTTTGATGTGGTCCAAAAGACGCTGGTAGTGCGTGATGACAAGGAAGCCACGGCCTTCGGTGCGCAGGGCGTTCACGCCTTCGGCGACGAGTTTCATGGCGTCAACGTCAAGACCCGAGTCAGTCTCGTCGAGGATGCACATCTTTGGCTCAAGCATGGCCATCTGCAGGATTTCGTTGCGTTTTTTCTCACCACCCGAGAAGCCCATGTTCACAGGCCGCTTCAGCATGTCGGCGTCGATCTTCAGATCCTTCGCCTTGGCGCGGATTTCCTTAAGGAAGTCTGCTGCCGACATTTCCTCTTCGCCGCGCGCTTTGCGCTGTGCGTTCACCGCGGTGCGCAGGAAGGTCATGTTGCCGACGCCGGGAATTTCAACGGGGTATTGGAAAGCAAGGAAAAGGCCCGCCGCGGCGCGCTCTTCGGGCTCCAAGTCCAGCAGGTCTTCGCCTTCGAGCGTGGCGGAGCCTTCAGTGACCTCGTAGCCATCCTTGCCCGAGAGCACGTAGCTCAACGTCGACTTACCCGAGCCGTTCGGCCCCATGATGGCGTGTACTTTGCCAGCTTCGACTTCCAGATCGACGCCTTTGAGGATCTGCTTGTCCTCCTCTTCCAGTTTCACCTGCAGGTTCTTGATGCTCAGCATTTCGGTCTCCTTCTGGCGCGCTTTGCGCCGCAATTCATGCTATTTCAGTTTTATCTCAGGGGCTTGCCCCTGCGTGTTAAAGTTCATGCCGCCCCCTGACGGGCGCAGAGCGCGGCGGGAAAGTGTTCGATCAGCGCCGCGCGGCAGACAGCAATACCGTCGTGATAGACCAGCGGCGCATCGGGTTTGCGGGCCGCCGGAATATCGGCCAAGGCGATCGGCACGCGCATGTCACGGCCCACCGAGGCGGCGTAGTCGTGGAACTTGAGGCGTCCCTGCCCGTCGGGTGCGACCCAAGTGTTCGCCACGCCGTAGGCATCCGCCGTGATCAGCCCGTGGAGGGATGAGGCAAAGACATGGGCGCAGGATGCGATGGCGGCGCAGACATGCTCTACCGGGTCTCGCGGATCGATCAGCACATAGGCGCTGTCGGAGGCCACGAGGTCCAGCAGTTCGGGGGCATCGGCGAGCGTATGATGCGGCACGATGCCGATCTTGTCGCCGCGCGGTGCATCGCTTGGCAGAACCTCGTTCACCAGAAGCCCGGGATCACCGAAAGCGTCAGTCTCCACCCCCAAAAGCGCCGCGGTCACCGGACCGCGCAGCAATGCGATCTCGATGTTTTTCAAGAACGCACGGCCCCCTGCGGGACGCAGCAGACCGCTGCCCCATATCACCGGCTTGGCCCCGTCGCGCGGCGTGTCGAAATTGCGCCGCACGATTTGCAAAAGCGAGCCAAGACCAAAGACATCCGCCTCGTCCACCGACGCATGGGCCACCCGCCGCCCCGAGACATGGCTCAGGATCAGCGGGCTCAGCGCATCGCCGAAATTCGGCTGCGCCTTCCACCAATGCAGGCGGAGGGGGGTATGCGCCGCAGCAAGGCTCATCAGCCGACGGAGCCTTCCAGCGAAATAGCCACCAGCGCTTGCGCTTCCATGGCGAACTCCATCGGCAGGGCTTGCAGCACGTCCTTGCAGAACCCGTTCACAACCAGCGCCACGGCCTCTTCCTCGTCCATCCCGCGCGAGCGGCAGTAGAACATCTGGTCGTCGTCCACCTTCGACGTCGTCGCCTCATGCTCCACGCGACTGCTGTTATTCTTCACCTCGATGTAAGGCACAGTATGCGCCCCGCATTCCGAGCCGATCAACAAGCTGTCACACTGGGTATAGTTGCGCGATTCCTTGGCCTTGGGGTGCATCGACACGAGGCCACGGTAGGTGTTCTGCGCCTTGCCCGCCGAGATGCCCTTGGACACGATGCGCGACTTGGTGCGCTTGCCGAGATGGATCATCTTGGTGCCGGTGTCGGCCTGCTGCATGTTGTTGGCGATGGCGATGGAGTAGAACTCGCCTTGGCTGTCGTCGCCGCGCAGGATGCAGGAGGGGTATTTCCACGTCACGGCAGAGCCGGTCTCGACCTGCGTCCACATCACCTTGGCACGGTCGCCGCGGCAGTCGGCGCGTTTGGTCACGAAGTTATAGATGCCACCCTTGCCGTCCTCGTCACCGGGGTACCAGTTTTGAACGGTGGAATATTTCACCTCAGCATCTTCTTCGATGATGATCTCAACGACGGCGGCGTGCAACTGCGACTCGTCACGCTGTGGCGCGGTGCAACCTTCAAGGTAGGACACGTAAGACCCCTTGTCGGCGATGATCAGCGTTCGCTCGAACTGGCCGGTGTTTTCCGCGTTGATGCGGAAGTAGGTCGACAGTTCCATCGGGCAGCGCACGCCCGGCGGCACGTAGACAAAGGAACCATCAGAAAAGACAGCAGAGTTCAGCGTGGCGTAGAAGTTGTCCGATACGGGCACAACCGAGCCGAGGTATTTTTTCACCAGTTCGGGATGCTCGCGGATCGCTTCGGAGATCGAACAAAAGATCACGCCAGCCTTTTTCAGTTCCTCTTGGAAAGTCGTCCCGACGGAAACGGAGTCAAAGACCGCGTCGACAGCCACTTTGCGGCCCTCGGCGGGGGCATCTTCGGCCCCTTCGACACCGGCAAGGATCATCTGCTCTTTCAGCGGGATGCCCAGTTTCTTGTAGGTTTCCAGCAGCTTGGGGTCCACGTCATCAAGCGACTTGGGCTTTTCGGCCATGCTTTTCGGACGGGCGTAGTAATACTGGTCCTGAAAGTCGATCTCGGGGTAATCGACCATCGCCCAGTCGGGCTCTTTCTTGGTCAACCAACGATCATAAGCCGCGAGGCGCCATTCAAGCATCCACTCCGGCTCTTCGTTCTTTTCCGAGATCAGCCGCACGATGTCCGGCGTCAGCCCCTTGGGGGCGTATTCCATCTCAATGTCGGTGGACCAGCCGTATTTATATTTGCCGCCGACTTCGCGCACGGCATCCACGGTTTCCTGGTCGACGCCTTCCTTGACGCCATCATTCTCTTTCAGGGTCATATTTTCCAAGGTTTCAGTTCCTTTCCGTGGCGGCGCTCAGGCGGCCCGCGTTTCGTGCTTTTTCAGTTTGGCGGTCCAGCTTGTGGCGAACCGCAGGATATCTTCCCGGGTGGTGTTCAGGCCCAGCGACACCCGGATCGCGCTGGCGGCCTGTGTTTCATCAAAGCCCATGGCGCGCAACACGGCACTGGCGCGGACCTTGCCGCTGGAACAGGCCGATCCCGCCGAAATGGCAAAACCAGCGAGGTCCATCTGCATCACCTGGGTCTCGCCCTTCCAGCCGGGCGTAATAATGCATGAAGTGTTGGGCAGGCGCGCAGCGCCTTTCCCTACAAAAATAGTCAGACTTGTGGCATCCGCAAGGGTCGCTTCCAACAAATCACGCTGTTCGGCCACCTCTTCCCACCGCCCCGCAGAGACATCTGCCGCCGCCGCTTCTGCCGCTGCGCCAAAACCTGCGATGGCGGGGATATTTTCGGTCCCTGAGCGGCGCCCCATCTCTTGCCCGCCGCCGCGCAAAAGCGCGTGTTCGGCCAGATCGATGCCGCGCTTGACGATCAGCGCGCCGATGCCCTTGGGCCCGCCCAGCTTATGCGCCGAGATGAGAATGAAATCCGCCCCCGACGTAGCCATTTTGAACCGCGTTTTGCCAAGGGACTGTACCGCATCGACCAACACATAGGGGCTGCTCTCCATCGCCCAACATTGCTGCGCCAAGGGCATAGTCTGTTGTAGCACGCCGGTTTCGCTGTTGGCGGCCTGAAGGGCGACCACATCAACGCCCACCGCAGCGGTCAGGTCACCGTCCCAAACGCCATGCACGTCGACGCCCAAACGATCCGCCTGCCCCCATGAGAGCACCGCGTCATGCTCCACGGCGGATGTCACCATCCGCGCGCCCATCGCCGCCGCAAGCGCCGCCGCCTCTGTTGCACCGGAGGTAAAGATCACATCGACCGGATCACAACCCACAAGCCCCGCCACCTGCACCCGCGCGCGTTCAACCACAGCCTTGGCCGCACGGCCCTCAGCATGGACCGAGGACGGGTTGCCGGGCAGATCCATCGCCGCGATCATCGCCGTGCGCGCCTCCGCCCGCAGCGGTGTGGTCGCGTTATGGTCCAGGTAGACCCGCATCCTTCATCCTTTTCCAAATACCGCGGGGGTCCGGGGGCAGCGCCCCCGAAATCCCACATCGCCACCCGCGCAGGCCACAGCGGCCAAAGCGCGTTTGCTGCCCAAAACCACCCTCACGTTTCATCCACCACGGCAAAGAGGGTCGGCACCGCCGGACAGGGGGCCAGTTCGTTATCCACCACATCCGACAGGCGGGTCTGGTGCAAGAAGACATAGACATGCGCGCTCAGGCCCTGCCAAAGCCGGTTGGTCAGCGATTGCGCTCGGCTGCCCGAAAGCCCGCCCGAGGCACCTGCCCCCTTGTGCATCGCATC
>NZ_LWER01000005.1:0-9401 GCF_001634775.1 Sulfitobacter sp. HI0027 | reverse complement strand
ACAAGCTTTTCGAAGAGAAGCGCAGTGGTACGACGGACGCCCGCCCTCAGCTGAAAGAATGCCTGAATTACGTCCGCGACGGTGACCAGCTGATTGTCACACGTATCGACCGATTGGCGCGATCCACACTGCACCTTTGCCAGATCGCTGAAACACTGAAACAGAAAGGTGTCGATCTGGTCGTGCTCGATCAGAATATCGACACGTCCGACGCAACCGGGCGGCTGCTGTTCAACATGCTCGGAGCCATTGGCCAGTTCGAAACCGAAATCCGCGCCGAGCGACAGATGGATGGGATCAAGAAGGCCAAAGATCGCGGCGTACAGTTCGGCAAACGACCCGCGCTTTCAGAAGATCAGATCGTTGAGCTACGCAAAAAGCGTACCGCTGGAATGCTGATCAAAGATCTGATGGCACACTACAGCCTCTCAAAAGCGACAATCTATCGGTATCTCGGAGCGAACGAACCGTGAGCGTCAGTCTCAACGCGCAAACAACCCAACAGAAACCTTAAAGGGGTTTTCTGCACTCAGCCCCACTCGACCCCCCCTTGCCCGAGGCGCGTCGCTGGACCCAAAGCCGTCTGCTGCGCGCTGTGAAGGCCTATGTCCGCGACGGCTTCCTGCCTACCGAGGTGCTGGCCCGCGCCGGGCGCCGCGAAACCGACGATCGCCTGCCTGCGATTGTTGCGGCCATCAAAGGTTCGGACCCGGATATCACGCTACAGGCGATCTGCGACCGGTTGGAAGCCATGCGTGAGCGGACTCCACGGGGACGGACCAGCTGGCAGCCTTCTTCCGTGAGGATGCTGCTGCAACGTGCGGAAAAGCTAGGATTGTTGGAGTAGTTTAGAGAGCAACGTTATCCCATAACCAATGAGATATCGCTCACCCCGTTGGCGAGCTCAGCAATCTGCAGGCTTCATTGATCGTATCTTCGAAAGGAGCGTCAAAGGGATATCACCTAGCACCACAGATCAAGCGCCTCGCAGCAGATCCTGCACGACCGATGGCTTCTTTGCGATCAAGGCCAGCAGGACTTGAGCAGGGCCCGTCGGGTGTCGACGCCCATGTTCCCAGTTCAAGAGCGTGCCCTTTGCTACTCCTATGCTTCGGGCGAATTCAGCCTGTGAGAGACCAGTTCTTTGGCGAACTTCGGCCACATCGACATCGACAACGGATACCTCATGGACCTTGGCGGCCGTCATGTTTCCATCTGCGAATGCCAAGGCCTCTTCCAGGCCTTTCGACACCGATTCAAATGCAGTCATGTTGCGTCTCCATATCTTGCGACAAGCGCTTTGCTCATTTCGACTGCCGCGGCTTGTTCAGCCTTGGACAGGTTGGCCTTTTCGTTCTTGGCAAAGACCGTGATCAAAAAGATCGGCATATGGTTCCCGCCAAATACATACAACGTCCTGAAACCGCCGCTCTTGCCGCCCCCAACTCTTGGGATGCGAATCTTTCGAAGCCCGCCGCCGAGAGAAACCCCATCATCAGGATTACCGGCAATGTAGTTGATTGCAGCCTCGCGCTCTTGTTCCGACATGATTGCTTTGGCGCGCCTTTGGAATTCGGGCAGTTCCACCACCGTCTGCAATCGTGTCATTCTAGGTTACCATTTATGCTTCGCTGACGTATAAGTCAATGGCACACGAACCGCGCTTAGCGCAACCCAATTTGTGCCACTCTTGGATATTGCCCAACTGACAGCGTTTCGACCAGATGCTTGAGGCAAGTGTAGATCGCAGCTCGAAAGCGTCGAGTGGCTTGGTCTTTCGGAAAACAGCCCTGTCATGACGTGCCAGAAGAATGGATGCGGTGTCCTACCGGCTGAACCCTGCATTCATCCGACACTTAAATACCCCTGCGTTCAGCACCTGGACACTGGTCCGGGAGATCGTCTGCAATTAGGTAGAAAACGGCATTCGCATCTGCGGACTCAGCGTTCATGCACCGCGTCGCGACACATACGCGTCTCCTTGGGCAGCTTGCCCCGAAACCGCTTCAGTGCTTTGAGGATTTCATCCACGCGAGGCTTACGCCGAACACGCACAGCACCATCGTCTTTGACTAGGTCGATCTCATCACCTTCCTTCAAGCCGAGTTCAAGCACAAGTTCGGCGGGCAAACGGACAGCTAGATAACTCCCCCATTTAACGACTTGCATCTTGTCCTCTCAAGGCATGGATAAAACAACGTTCAGTGTACATCCATCTCGCTCCACAAGCAAAGCCATCGCCCTGCAGGTTCGGCGACGGAAATGCGCCGATCCGCCATCGCAACGGAACCTGTTGTCGTCCAAAAAATTTGAAGAATCATTCGGTTCGCACTGGTTCGGCGGTACCATTGACCAATAATGCCTAGTCTGTTTCTCAGCAGGTAAGGTTCCCTTTTTCGAAGAAGCACTCCATTAGATCGAGTTTTTAATTATCAATTTCAATATCTTAACCAAGATCCGGCAGCTTGATTGAATTTGGTGCTGTGGATAACTTTTGCACTACATCTAGATTCTTCTTGCCGGACTCGCTGGATCGTGGCATTCCCATTCTGACGGCAAATTGCGTCAGACGCGGTGTACGTCGTCAAAATGATCAAGAGCCTTAACAGAGGCCAAGAGCGGGCGGCAGGATATGGATGATCGTAACGTTGGATATGCGCAAGGCATAGGCTCTTCTGACATCGGCACGTTTGCCGACAATCTGGCCGAGTCCTTGGATCGGCAGATGAAGATCGCCTTCGAACCCGAAGAGCGTAAAGCCTTGCGGCGTTTCAGCTCGACCGAAGTCGCCGGTCTCCTGCGCGTAAGCACGTCTAACCTGCGCAACCGGCACAAGGACGGTAGCTTCCCGGAAGTGCATACTGATAACCGCGGGCACCGGTTCTACACAGCCCAAGAAATGGACGAATTGCGCAATATCTTGGAGCGCACGGGAAGGAATGCCGAATCTTATCGGCCAGGTCGACGCGATGGCGACCGACTTCAGGTGCTATCTGTCGTCAATTTCAAAGGTGGTTCGTCGAAAACAACAGCGACGATACATCTTGCACAGCGGTACGCCTTGCGCGGCTACCGTGTTTTGGTCTTGGATCTCGATCCGCAAGCAAGTTTGACCACATTTTTCGGCTTTCGGCCCGAACTCGAGTTCGCCGAAGGCGGAACAATCTATGATGCTCTGAGATATGAGGATCAGGTTCCGCTCTCTGACGTGATCCAAAAGACCTACTTTCACAAGCTCGACATGGTTCCGGCTGGCTTAATGCTCTCGGAATACGAAACCGAGACAGCAAACGCGCTCGCCCGTCGGATGCAGCCCATTTTTGCGGAGCGCCTCGCCTTGGCACTCGAGGAGGTAGAGGCAAATTACGACATCGTACTGATCGACTGCCCTCCTCAACTCGGCTTTCTGACTCTCACGGCATTGGCGGCCTCTACAGGGCTCTTGGTGACGGTCGTGCCAGGCATGCTGGATATCGCTTCCATGAGCCAATTCCTGAAACTTGCGTCAGAAACGGTAAAGGCCGTTGAAGAAGCGATTGGACGCCGTGTGACATGGGATTTCGTCAAATTCCTGATCACAAGGTATGAGCCGTCAGATGGGCCACAGACCCAAATGGCTGGCTACCTGAGATCAATTCTCGCCGGCCAGGTCATGACTGAACCCATGCTGAAGTCTACCGCAATCTCTGACGCCGGAATGACCCAGCAGACCGTCTATGAAGTTGATCCCGGCCAGTTCATCAGGAAAACGATTGATCGCGCTCTGACCAGCGTGAACGGCGTTGCCGATGAACTGGAGCAGACGATCCAAATGGCATGGGGGCGTCGCTGATGGCCAGAAACATTTTCAACCAACCTCCGAAGGACGAAAAAGAGAGCGCGGCTCCCTCCCCTACCATGCAAAAAACTGCAAAGCTGCCCGGCTCTGTTGGCGGTTTGCGGGACTCCTTGCGCGAAATCACGGCCAATTCGATCCGGGACATCGAACCCGATCAGATTGACATGGATGGCCTTCGCGATCGGTTGGTGCTGGAAGATACGAGTATCGACGAGCTTGCCGAGAGCATTCGCAAGCATGGCCAACAAGTGCCGATCATGGTCCGCCCATCGGGCCAACCCGACAGATACCGCATCATCTACGGCCGCCGTAGACTGGCAGCGATCCGCAAGATCGGAGGAACGGTCAAGGCAATCGTTCGCACATTGGACGACGACGCCTCGCTTATCGCACAGGGTCAAGAGAACAACCTTCGACTTGATCCGTCTTTCATCGAAAAATCTTTGTTTATCAGGGAGATGCAGGAAATTGGGTACAAACCCGGCGTCATTCAGGATGCTTTGGGGTTAACCCGGCAAGGCGTGTCCAACCACCGGGTCGTTATCGATCAACTGCCTGATGGGCTTGTTCAGCTTATCGGGCCGGCACATGGCATCGGAAGACGGCAGTGGGGTGATTTAGCGGCCCTATCGGGAAAGGTAGACTTGGTGAATTCGGCCAAAGAGGTGATCGCCGCCCTGCCCGACGACACTCCAAGCCCCGAGAGATTTCAGGCGGTCTATTCTGCTTGCTCGCACAAGGCGCGTGCAGACAAAAAACCGACCAATCGCGGCGTGACGTCCGTCGTCAAGAATGAGAGCGGCGACACTGTCGGAACGCTGACAGTCGATCAGAAAGCGATCGCCATCAAGATCGCCAAAAAGGACAACCCGGAATTCGGCCAGTGGCTCGAGGAGCGTGCAGAAGCCGCGCTTTTGCAACTCTTCGATACTTGGCGGAATGAGAGCGGCTCTGGGTCTTAACCCAAGCCACATAGAGGAACCCGAGCAAAGGAGAAAAGCGAAGACCAGAAAGAAAAGAGCCCCCCAAAGTTTCCCCTGGAGAGCCCTCATCATTCGATTTGCACCCATGATGTAGCAACCTCCAGCAAACCGGTCAAGAGTCACCGATTCGGTGAACCGATTTTTATTGCCTTTTCCCAGATGAAATCTTGGGAGGAGACAGGGAAGCTGTGGGCCAAACGGTCATCGTGATCAAATCATGGCATTTACAAAACTATCAATTGAGGCTGCTGGTGCAGATGCATCATGCGGCTCAACTCCCGCATCTGAAATCGATATCTGGACCATCTTCCGGGCCCTGAGAGACGCGCGCAGCGTGTTCGGGCTTCGCCCTGGCCACATCCAGACCCTTCAAGCAATGCTCAGCTTTTTGAAACCTGGCCACGGCGAAACGGTTTTTGCGTCGAACAATTCAATCTGCCAACGAGTTGGCGGCATCGACGAACGGACACTTCGCAGGCACATCAACCGCTTCGTCGAACTCGGATTCATCAAGCGCAATGACAGCTCGAACCGAAAGCGCTACCGCGTTCGCTCATCCGGCGGGGAGTGCATCAGTTATGGATTGTCGCTTGCACCCCTGCTTCAACGTGCGAGCGAGCTCATCACCATCGCGCAAGAAATGGAGAATAACCGGCGGGATCGGATATTTGTCCGCAAACAGATCCTCACAAAGCTCGCCCATTTGGAAGAGCATGATCCCAACAACACGTTCATCAACCACGCACGAAAAACTCTACGCAGGAAGCTAAGCCTCCCCGAATACCGCGCACTGCTCTCCGACACGGACGCAGAATGCCAAAGTTTATCCACCCCGGATGATCCACCAGAAACAATGCAACTGCCCGCCAATGACGGACAATCTGTCCGGCATCAATCTAAGTCTGATGAAGAAAAAAAAGATTTAGATAGCAACGTAGGCAAAGAAGAACTGAAACCAGAATTACTAACTTCGGTCTGTGACCAGGCGACCGCATTCGCCACAGAAAAGCTTCGAGATTGGGTGGACATCGAGGCTCACGCTCGAAATCTTGCTCCAATGATGGGAATACACCCAGAAACGTTCGCGAAAGCAAAGAAGATTGTAGGAACGCAGAAAGCATCCTGCGCGATTTTCATCATGCTACAGCTAGGACAACGCATCAGGGATTTTGGAGCCTACTTTCACAGTATCACTCTGGGCCAACGTCAAACCCAATTTGATCCGGTCTCTCTGATTAAGCGCCTGTCCAAAACGAACAAGAGTCTCGCCTAGTGTCCACCGCGGTGGACGTCTGACCGGGAACCACGCTCATGACAGCTCCATCTCTCCGATCACCACAACGAGGTCACCCCGAGACCCGCCCAAGCGATGATGTACGATCGTTCGGCTAACCTCAGAACAAAAGATGTCCACCGCGGTGGACAAATTGGAGACCAAGCGGACATAGTGGTTCCAGCCGCCAATCGTTGCAGGATACAATCAGTTTTCTCTCGTTGTAATTCTAGCGCTCCACCGGCAGGTCACTATCTCCAAAGAGGTTTGGAAAGAGCCGCTCTCGATAATCCAACGGAAACGCCAACCGAACGGGTGTCTTCGGCGAGGCAGAGGTCAGGTATCCGGCGGCGGTCAGTTTACTCAGCGTGTTGCGAGCAGTACGCTCGGACGTCTTGAGCACAATCTGCGCGTCGCCTCGTTCCAGTGCGCCATGCCGAAGAACCGCCGAGATCAGTTCCGGCGCTCGCTTGTCATCGATGGTATCTGCAACAAGACGACGATACCGTTGGTCCAGTCGGCCGAGATCGAACAATCTTGCTGAGAAGGTGATCTGGTCAAGCGTCACCTTTAGGAACCATTCACTGAACGTCTTCAGTGCCGCTTCTGACAGGTTCCCCCGTCCGTCGCGGTCTCCGCGGCGTGGACTGTCGGCCAGATCCATCATCCGTTTGTACTCGCCCCGATCGGTTAGCCCGCGGGCCAGCCCACGTGATACGGACCAGAGCCCTTGGCCACCGATCCCCGCTGTGAGGGCCATTGCATGAGACATCAATCTGCTGACGCGCCCGTTGCCATCCGGGAAAGGGTGGATGTAGTTCAGCCGATGATGTGCAGAGGCGATCGCGATGATCCGTCCGCTCGAAGACCGCGCCGCAATCTGAAACCGTTTGTCGAAATGGTCCATGAATGCCGCGACCCGCGACGATGAAGGAGGTAGGTGGCGCCCGACCGCAACTTCCCGATCATCATCCTGGCGCATGCGTCCCGGAACGATGGGCTCTTGTGTGCCGTCGGGATGTTCGATGGCCCGAAACTCATCCGGCATCTCGTCGTAGAAGCTCTTATGGACCCAAGTCAGGAATTCGACGGATGTGGGGCGGGGCAGGGTGCCTATGCGATGCATCTCATCGATGGCCCGTTGAACGATGACGTGCGCCCGGGCCTCAAGGGCGAGGGGACGGGTTTCTTCCTCAAGCTCGGCACCAGCCAGCGCCCTTTCGATGTCGCGGGGGCGCGTGTTGTGTCCTTCGATCAGGTTGGAGTAATAGCAGTTCATCACACGGACGAGATCGGCAAGTTCGGCTGCGCTGTCAGGATGCAACCCTAGTCCCAGCCCGGTGGCTTCCCTCTGGATGTCGACCGAAAGGTCTGCCAGTTCTGTGGGAATATGCTCCTCGAAGAAGCAGGGTTCGATCCTGGCGGGTGTTTCCAGCATTTTTGCCGATCTTCCATGTTTGCAAAGTAATTGAAAAATAAACACATTTCGTACTTTCAAGCAAGGTTTTGCCGATATGCGTTGCCGATCTTGCCTGCCGATCTGGAATTGCTGCATGAAATCAATGGCTTCGGCAGAAGGGCCGGGCTTTTCGGTTTTGTTGTGTGCCCAAAGGGGCCGGAAAAAGAGAAAGTGTTCTTCGGGTTTTGTGACTGACGGATGAGGGTCCGGGCCGGGTTCCGGTCTGCCGTTCCGGATGAAGGGCATTCCTATGCAATCAGGTGTCTTGCGCGTGCTCCGCGCAACCGCCGCCTCCTGGTGGCGGCATAGAGAGCTGCGCCGAACTGGCCAGTCGGCGCGGGCGCGGCAGCTCGAACGCGAGACTGTCTTGCGTGATCTCGGCTATCTCAGGCAGGCGGCGACATTGCCGAATGCCCATGTAATCTGCGGGGATGGTGGGACATTCCTCCATCACGGTTGGACCACCGTGTCGACCTTCGCGCCGATCGAGCGCTTTCCCTTGGCCGCCCTCGCGGTCGCACTCGGGACGCCCTTCATCGAAATCCGACCCGTCACCGATGGCATCGGCTTCGCGAACCTGCCGCAAGTTACGCGGGACGGTTCGGTCGACCCGGACCGTTCGGGTGCCGGCAGGTCCGTCTCGCTGACCACCTACATCGACATGGTCGAAAAGCTAGGTGCCAGCATCACCAACGATCCGCGGCCCCGTCGGTCAATCTGATCTCCATTCCCTCTCACCAAAACTCGAAAGGACGCCAGCCATGGCCCGATCCCGCACGCCCAAATTCGATGCCTCCGAGTTCATCACCAACGAAATCATCCGTATCATCGAGCGCGGCGTTCTGCCTTGGCGCAAGCCCTGGACGGCTGGCGGTAGCTCCAGACCCTTGCGCGTGGGCGGTGAACCCTACCGGGGAGTGAACAACTTCCTGCTGACGATGCGGACCGTGATGGCGGGCCACAGCTCTCCCTTCTGGATGACGCTGCCGCAAGCCAATGCGTTGGACGCAAAGGTCCGCAAGGGCGAAAAATCCTCTGTCGTCGTTTATTACGGTCAAAGCCGGAAAGACGCGGGCGCAGATGAGCATGACCGCAGTGACGAGGATGATCACTCCGAGGAAGCCCGTATATTCCGCTTCCAGAAATCCTACCGCGTGTTCAATGCCTGCCAGATCGAGGGTTTGCCGGATAGCTTCCATCCCGAGCCGGACCCGGTGCTTGAGCATCCTCCGTCCGAGCCCATCCCGCACATGCAGGCGTTTTTTGACGCCATCGACATCACGACCGTCTTCACAGGAACAGAAGCGTACTATTTGCCGCCCGTGGACAAGGTCTACATGCCGTCCATCACGCGGTTCCAGGATCCGCGCAATTTCTACGGGGTCTGGGCCCATGAGCTGGCCCATGCCACGAAAGCCCCCCATCGACTGAACCGTGATTTCGGGTTCTCGAAGTTTGGCAACACGTCCTATGCGCGCGAGGAGATCGTCGCGGAATTGACCTCGGTGTTCCTGGGTCAGGAACTTGGCTTTACGGCGCATACGCTCGAGATGAATGCTGCCTACCTTCACAACTGGTTGCGCTAATGACGAGCTCGTCATTACCGCAGTTATCACGAGGACGGCATAATGCGGAGGAAGTCCGCCAATGCCCTTGTTTCCCTGGCGGTCTGTTCACTTTCCTCCGCATAATTTTTGATGCGCGTCAGAGCGTATCCAACCAGTCGAGCACGCTCTGGTCGCGCCGCCATGATGGCGGACTATCGGTTTTCGGTCTTTCGACCCGTTCCAGTGCTTTCCGTTTGGTCTCCAGATTTGCCTGTGCGTAATGGTTAGTGGTCTCAAGGCT
>NZ_LWER01000004.1:0-4852 GCF_001634775.1 Sulfitobacter sp. HI0027 | reverse complement strand
CCAGCGTTCGTTCTGAGCCAGGATCAAACTCTCAAGTTGAAAAGCTATTGCTAGCTTATCCTTGACGTCGAACCTCTGCACATCGACCTGTATCCCTTACTGAAAGATACAAGCCATTCTCTGTTTGTTGTGCTTGAGACTACAAAGTAGTCGAAAGCCNTCCAAACAGTGAAGCTGACACTCTATCATCGGCCGAAGCCTAAGAGCGCGATATACAGACGTTGATCCATCGAATGAACCAAACCGCCCACATATCTCTTCAGATATCAAATTTTCAAACAACGTTGAGACAAAAGAAACTGAGATGCGCCCTAACTTCTTGGCGCGCCCCGCCCTAATACCTCGAATTTTTATCCGCTTTCCGAACCGAACCTAGCGTCTCCGCTCCCGTCCGCCCCGTCTGGCGCCCCGCCGCTGCATCTCTGCGCCGCCGGTAGAGGGGGTTCTAAGGCGAGTGACAGAAACCCGCAAGCAGAAAGTTGAGAAAAGTGTGGGTTTCAGGGAACCTTTCGGTAAGGCCCTGAAATCTCGTGCTATTTAGGGACTTTGAAGCAGTAGTTAGGCTCACCGGAAAGCCCGAAGTTGATGTATTCGAGACCTGTTGCGGCTGAGGTGGAGTGAATCGCCTTTAATCCCAAGAAAGTCAGAGTCGGATTCCCTGTGAATCAGGGCGACACCGCGAAAGCCAGCCTGGCGGCTCCGTTCCAACGGCAGGTGTAGTGCGAAGGAAAAGGTGACAGATACAGGCGTTCCAAACCGGAAGAGCCAAGATGAGCCCGGAAGATGCCGGACAGCTTAAACGCTTTAAAATATAGGGAATCGTGCGGATGGGAGGCTGGTTGTGGCAAATCGGCACTGCCAATTAAGCTTCGCACCCATTCTCGCGTAATCAGTATAGCGCGAAGACGGCATCATAAAAGCAAGGGTTTTTCGAATTTAAGGTGGGACGCACAACTGGGCTATCGCCAAAAACGTCCCACCTCGTTGAAACCCCTTTTAAACATGGGTTCAACATCTTTCATCGCAAGATCGGCTATGAACGAGGTGGGACGTTTTCGGCAGTGCAGTTCCCGCTCAATCCAAGACATCTATTAGGACGATTGTACGCTGATGGGGTCAGTTACCATGGCAACTTCGCTTGCCGATCGGCAAGCGTGCCCTCGACGGTTCCAACCGTCTTCAGGTAGGCTCGTGTCATCAGCTTCGGTGCTTCAGGATGATCACTGGCATGAATAAGATAGAATGATCTCTTTTTGCCGGTATCAGTCTGAAAGATGGGAAACGCATTGACGTGCTTGTACCCGAGTTCGGCTTTGAAACGAGCGGCCACTTGATCAACCATCCCAACTTGCGTCAGATTTTTCAGAGACTTCCATTCTGGCCCGCCCCACCATTGATCAATCTCTGCAATCCGCTCTGACGTTTTAGATTGAGTAAGTGATCGATGCAGCCATGAAGCCCCAAGGAAATACATGAGCTCAATTTTTGTCCGGCCACCTCGATTAGCCAAGGCTTGCACGGTCGACCAATGGCATTCGGTGTTGCGCTGATCCAATAGAGCAAAGATAGCAGCCCGCGGCGTAAATCGGTCGCTTTTCAATATGTCATGGACAATCTCATTGAAGTCTCCTTCGTGAACGAAGACCCTCCTTGAACGTGGTTCCCGGTGATGCTCTGCCTTTAAAGTTCTCAGCTGCTTCACCCCGGCAGGGTCAATATCGCAAAGCCAGAAGTTCCTGATCCGTTTTGGTTCAATCTCTAAGACACGTCGAGCGGTCCAAGCGTCTTCATGCTCTCGGCTTTGCGGGGCTGCAAAGCCGTCGATATACATGCCACCATGCGTGACGCGTTGAAAATTAGACAGGTATTCAGCTATCAGCTTGCTCTTCGAGTTTGTCTGACTGGGCGGGGGGCCGATACCCCTTTCAGGAATCCGTCCACCATCGAAGACGAACACGCTCTTCGGGGCCTTCCCACCTAACAAATCAACGGGGAAGAGTTCTGACTGCTTAGAACTCAGGTCACGGCCCTCTTGGGCAATTGATCCCACTCCTGACCGTCCAGCTTCCGACCGGCAAGCTTTTTGCCGATGCGGATCATTTCTGTACCGTCAGCAGCTTCTGCTGTAGCCGCGCGTTTTGCTGCCAGTAGGTTAATGCCGTCGCCTGGAGCCCAGTCCCCCCACTGCTTGAAATGGAAGGCGACTTCTTTCTCCATGCATTGGGCATGCAGATCGCGGAACCATAGAGGTGAAGCTGGGCGCGCTTTCGGGCCGCTTTCGCCACCGGTAATGACCCAGTCGATTGTAGAGCCAAGCCATTTCTGAAGATCAAGGGGGCCAAGTAACGGCTCGGCTGAGATGAAGCGGACCTTGGCGGGAATGCTCTTTAAGTATGGCAACAGCTCATCTGCTCGCGTCTGTAGCTCGACAGTTGTTCCAAGCCAAACGTTGTCGGGCCAAGTGTCTGTCCACCGCGCCAGACGGGCGACGTTCTGAGGGCGCTTCGTGAGAAGGAGCCAGTCCAGATTGGGCGTGGCTTCGATCAGATCAAACAGCCGATCTCGGGTTTCCAGCAGTTCTTTGCGGTCCTCGAATACATCGGCCATGGAGGCACAGAACACGCGTGGGCGTTCGGCTGCGCCTTCTGCGTCGCGGTTCCACTTCAACGGCTGTCGCCAGTGGTTGTCGCTTAAAAAACGGCGCTCAGGTTTCGGACCCCAGACATTCTGACCGACGCGCTTGGCCCATGCCTCGGCATAGCAATGTTTGCAGGCCTCAGAAACCTTCGTACATCCCCACCACGGGTTGAACGTATGTGTCGTCCATTCGATCTTTGAATTCGCACCCATGATGTTCTCCTTTACGAAAGTTCTTGCATAGTTATCATTGGCTGGGAACCCGTCTTCAAGTGACAGTAAAGGACCTGCAATGCCCAAAATTGACCCGGACCCGATCGAGGAATTTGATTGCAAGGACCAGAACGGAAAACCTGTTATCGTGAGCAAGCACGCGATTCTCAGCGAGAGCAGTGCGCTGATTGGCGATAAGGTTCGCACGTCTAGTGCAAGCCATACTTTCCGGATGAATGGTCGCGAGGTCATCCAGATTGATGAGCAGACATTCAAGGTTCCGCAGACAGATCAGCTGTTGAAAATCCAGCCCTGATCGAAATCGAAAAGCATTGAAGCTGGTTGTAGCAACTGCCCAAACTGTTAGCTGTGCAGTGCCATATGATGTATGCATAATTCAGCATTATATGGGTTATCAGAGATGTTGGACGGCAATGTACAGCGGCATAAACTGCACGCAAAGTGGCAGCAATTTACAAACTACGTTGAAGATCAACGCCTTGCGGTCCTTGAGACGCGTATAGAGCGCAGAAAACGCATTCTAGCCGATGATATGGCGGAGCGCCGCAAGATCATGATGCGCGCGATCCGCCGGATGCGACGCGCTGAAGGCAAGACGTAGGTCGGCAGCCGCGCAGAACCTGCAGCTATGGACAGAATGTCCCAATTGCCCGAGAGCTACGCGCTCATTCAGCGGATAAGGTGAACAATGCCCGAAGGCATCCAAGCCCTCTTGGCCCTCCCCATCGACACGCTCGCACTGCTTGCGGGCGGATACCTAGCTTACCGCTTGGCATATACTGGCAGGGACAAGACGCACTCGACCATAGACATGCTGTTCATCGCAACGACGTTTGCGTTTGTCACGAGTGCTGGGAGGCTGATCGCAGCTACTTACCTTACGGGGCCTATTGTTTTGAACTTGGCCGGCATCGCTGTGGCCCTGCTAGCCGCGGCCGGTTGGCGTCGCTTCGGTTCCAAATGGACGCATAAAGCATTACGCGTAACGCGGATATCTCTGTCCGATAGGGAAACCACCGCATGGGATTCAATGCTGATTCAAGAGCATCACACGGCAGCTGCGATCTTGGTTAAGAAAACCGACGGCTCCATGCTGTTTTGTGACGATCTGCACGCATTCAAAGATGATCCCCATGGGCCATGTGTTTTAGGAGCAGATGGATCAGTCGCCATGTACGTGACCAGCTCGCAGCCGTCTTCGGGCGCAGATTGGGTTGATCACGAACTTCGAACTGAAGACGGCGCCGCGGTCATCACATATATCCCAGCGCAAAATATCTCCGAGATTCGCGTTTGGAAGAACCGCTAAGCTTTGGGCTTCTTAGACTTTGCCTGAAGCTTGGTAGCCGGCTGCTGCGATCTTGTGGAAGTGCCCTGCCCTGAATGAGGCTTCCGCAAACCGTCCCGACCGATTTTAGTCGTCTTTTCTGGCTCTTTTTTGTCCGACATCGGAGGCTCCTCAGTTCTTCGGGGGCTTGATGGGTTTCAGTTGGCCGGTTGTTGCCGGCTGAACCGAGCTTTGAACCCTTCTAAGACCGTCTCTGGGAACACCAGTAACTGTTCTAGGGGATGTCGATGACGGTTTTGGGGTGCTCCCCGAGGGTTTCTTGGCTGTTGATTGTCACTGAGAACTGACCCGGTAGCCCCATAAATTGTCACTGAGAATTGACCCATGTGAACACACTTCCCCGACGGTTTTGGTTGGGGGGATTTGGAGTGATCGACATGGGATTTTTGAGTGTCATTCGACGCTGGGCATTGCGTGACAAGATGCCAATCAGGGAGATTGCCCGGCGGACGGGTTTGTCTCGGAACACGATAAAGAAGTATCTGCGTGAAGGTGCGGTGGAACCGCAGTTCAAGACGCCCAAGCGTCCAAGCAAGCTGGATCCCTATTCGGATCGGCTGTCAGCCTGGCTTTTAATCCAGACGCGGAAGTCACGCAAAGAGCGGCGGACAGTGAAGCAAATGCATGCTGATC
>NZ_LWER01000003.1:0-11365 GCF_001634775.1 Sulfitobacter sp. HI0027 | reverse complement strand
ATAACAGCCTTCCGAAGCTTAGGGAGACGGATCAATTTCCGCCGCCGCGCACGTCGAGCTTCTGCCTTCCGCTGTGCAATCACACAATAGTAGCCACTGAGATTTGGCATTTCGCCATCAATGTAAAAATTCCGCTTTATGTCGCGATAGACTGTTGAGCGGTGTCTCCCAAGCTCAGCGGCTATTTTGTTGATCGAGAATTTTGCTCTGAGCATGTCCTCGATGATGCGTCTTTCACGCAAATCCAGCTCTGTATGTGCCATGTCTGTTCTCCTTGCTTTTTCAGCAAGATACCGGAAGTGTCGCAACCCAGTTTAGAATGTGCCCAATCGGCAGACGTTGCACTTGTAATCATCATTATGTAATTTAGAACCGCGAACGGCGAGGCTTCCGCTTCCGCCGCGCCCAACCGCTTGCCGCCCAACTTCGCCGCCCTACGTCCCGACGCAGCCGATAGCTGGAGGGTTTTGCCCATCCGCCCCCATTTAGCCAAAGGAATTTGCCGTGGAAACGAAATTGACCATTAATGGCACCGAGCAGCGGCTGGATCTTGATCCCCGCACAACGCTTTTGGATGCGTTACGCCACCACCTTGGACTGACCGGCAGCAAAAAAGGCTGCGATCACGGGCAATGCGGCGCCTGCACGGTGATGGTGAACGGACGCCGGATCAACGCCTGCCTGACGCTGGCCTGTATGCATGACGGTGATAAGGTCACCACGATCGAAGGCATCGGCCAGCCCGGCAACCTCAGCCCGCTGCAAGAGGCTTTTGTCAGCGAAGACGGGTTTCAGTGCGGCTATTGCACCCCCGGTCAGATCTGCTCGGCCACCGCGATGCTTGAGGAGATCTCAAACGGGTGGCCCAGCCATGTGACCGATGATCTGAGCGGCAAGGCCGACCTGACGCCCGAAGAAATCTCGGAACGGATGAGCGGCAACCTCTGCCGCTGTTCGGCCTATCCCAATATCGTCGATGCGATCCGCAAAGCCGCGGGAGAAAACGCATGAGACCTTTTGACTATACCCGCGCCGAAGACACAGAAGCCGCAGCGCGCCAAGCGGCGGGCGGTGGCACTTTCATCGCCGGGGGCACCAACCTTTTGGACCTGATGAAACTAGAGGTCATGACCCCCGAGGCGCTGATCGACATCAACCGTCTGGACCTTGCCGAGATCGAAGAGACCGACGACGGCGGGCTGCGCGTCGGGGCCTTGGTGACCAACAGCGATCTGGCCAATGACGCCCGCGTGCGCGAAGGCTGGCCAGTGCTGAGCCGCGCGCTGCTGGCCGGGGCCAGCGGGCAGCTGCGCAACAAGGCGACGACGGGGGGCAACCTGCTGCAACGCACGCGGTGTCTGTATTTCTACGACCGCGCAATGCCTTGCAACAAACGTGAGCCGGGCACGGGCTGTTCGGCGAAAGACGGGTTTAACCGCATCCTCGCCGTGCTGGGCACCTCGGAGCATTGCATCGCCACCCACCCCAGCGACATGGCCGTGGCCATGCGCGCCCTTGGGGCCGAGGTGGAGACGCTGAAAGAGGATGGAAGCACGCGCCACCTGACGCTGGATGATCTCTATCTTCTGCCGGGAGACCGCCCCGATCAAGAGACCGTTCTTGAAGCGGGCGAGTTGATCACCGCTGTGGTCTTGCCCGCGCCCGTCGAGGGCAAACAGACCTACCGCAAGGTGCGGGATCGGGCCTCTTATGCCTTCGCGCTGGTCTCTGTGGCCGGGATCGTCGAAGTGCAGGACGGGCGGATCACCCGCGCCGATCTGGCCTTTGGCGGGCTGGCACCGAAACCTTGGCGCAATGTTGAGGTTGAGGACCTGCTGACCGGTGAAGCGCCATCGGAAGACCTGTTCAACAAAGCCGCCGACCTGCTGCTGGCCGAGGCCAAAGGCTATGGCGCGAATGATTTCAAAATCCCCCTCGCCCGCCGCACGCTGGTGTCGGTGCTAAGCGAACTTACCGCGGAGGCCCAGCAATGACCGAGCAATTCAAAATGGACGCGCCCGCCACCGCCCGCAGGCTTGATGATATGGCGCAGGGTCTTGTCGGTGCGCCGCTTGACCGCCCCGAGGGGCCGCTGAAAGTTACTGGAACGGCGACCTATGCCAACGAATGGCAGGTCGAGGGGATGGTGCATGGCGTGATGGTCCGCGCCCCGGGCAACAGTGGCCGCGTGGTTTTGGCCAATCGGGATGACGTGGCGAAAATGCCGGGCGTCTTGGCCGTGATCCAAGACGAACGCCTGCTGCGCAACCCCGCCCAAGGCACCGCGAACAAAGCCCCGATTCAGGGGCCGGATCACGCCGCCTATCTTGGGCAGTTGATCGCGGTCGTGGTTGCCGAAGGCTTTGAACAGGCCCGCCATGCGGCGCAATCGCTGAAGGTGGAACTTGAAAACGGCGAGGTTATGCCGGTCGATCCTGCAACGGCGGCGGTTGAACCGCAAGAGGCGAAAACGCTGGATCAGGGCGATCTGGATAGCGCGATGCAGGAGGCCGCGTTTTCGGTGGATGTGACCTATACCACCCCGTCGCATTCCAGCTCCCCGATGGAGCCGCATGCCTCTATCGCGTCGTGGGACGGCGATGACCTGACCCTGCGCGGCAGCTATCAGATGCTGAAATACAACCGCAACGAGCTGTCGGACGCGCTTGGCATTCACCCCGACCGGCTGCGCATCCTGTCTCCTTACGTCGGCGGCGGCTTTGGCTCGAAACTCGGGATCGCGCCCGAGGCGGTCGCGGCGGCGATTGCGGCAAAAGAGGTGGGCCGCCCGGTTTCTGTCGCCCTCCAACGGCCACAGGTCTATGAGGCGACGATGCGCAGGTCAGAGACCACGCAGCGTGTGCGGCTTGCCGCTGATGCCGAGGGGAAGTTGACCGGTCTGGGCCATGACGCGCGCGTGTCCAACCTGCCCGGAGAGACCTTCGCTGAGCCGGTTTTGCAAGCCTCGCATTTCCTCTATGCCGGGGCGAACCGCAAGATGTCGATGGATCTGGCACGGGTGCACCGCCTCTGCGCAGGCTCTGTCCGCGCGCCGGGCGAAGCGGTGGGCGTCACCGTTTTCGAGGGCGCGATGGATGAGCTGGCCGACAAGATCGGCATGGACCCGGTCGAACTGCGCCGCCGCAACATCCCCGAAAAAGACCCCGAAAGCGGCAAAGACTTCTCTTCTCGTCGCTTCCGTGAGGCGCTTGACAGCGGGGCCGAGACCTTTGGCTGGGCCGACCGCCCCGGCATCAAGGAACGGCGTGAGGGCGAATGGCTGATCGGATACGGCATGGCCTCGGCGGCGCGGATCAACGTGCTGATGGAGAGCCAAGCCCGCGTGACGCTGATGCCCGATGGCCGCCTGCGGGTCGAGACGGACATGACCGACATCGGCACCGGCACCTATGCGATTTTGGGGCAAATCGCGGGCGATATGATGGGCCTGCCGCGAGATGCCGTGGATGTGGTCTTGGGCGATACCACCTTACCGCCGGCCTCTGGCTCTGGCGGGTCGTGGGGCGCGTCGTCGAGCGGCACCTCTGTCTATCTGGCCTGTGAGGCGATCCGCAAACAATTGGCCGAGCGGCTGGAGGTGGACGAAAATGACCTAACGCTGAAAGATGGAATGGCCACATTCGACAATCAGACCCGAAGCCTGAGCGAGATCCTGAACGGCGATGAGATCGCGAAGCTTGGACATGTGCTGCCCGGCGACACTTCCGAGGCGGTGCGGCAGGCGACATTCGGTGCCTATTTCGCCGAAGTCGCGGTTCATGCCGCCTCGGGCGAGACGCGGGTGCGGCGGATGCACGGCACTTTCGCCGCAGGGCGGATCCTGAATGCCAAGACGGCGCGCTCGCAATGTCTGGGCGGGATGACCTTTGGCATCGGCATCGCGCTGACCGAGGAGTTGGCCTTTGACCCGCGCGACGGGCATGTGGCCAACCACAACCTTGCGGAATACCACATTCCGGTGAACGCCGACGTGCCGCAGCTGACCGTCGATCTGCTGGAGGAACGTGACGATTGGGCCAACCCGGTGCAGGCGAAAGGGATCGGTGAGTTGGGCATCTGCGGCGCGGCTGCGGCGATCACCAATGCGATCTACAACGCCACCGGGGTGCGGGTGCGCGACTATCCCGCCACCTTGGACAAGGTGATTGCGGGGATGTAATCGACGACGGGGCGGCCCCATTGGTCGCCCCTTGCTCTGTCTATCATTATGATCTGGTGGTTAGCGCGTCTGGCGCCCCGTCCACGCCTGTCGGTAGGCCGCGTAGCTTTGCGCATAGGCCCCTTCAAGCGCGGGGTTCGGGGCGATGCTTTTGCGGATCTTTGGGGGGTGTATCACCTCGGCCTGCCGTGCCTCCCCGCAGCCCAGCATGGCCAGCCGTGCCGCGCCGAGCGCCGCCCCCTGTGCACCGCTTTCCGGCACGTCGAGGGTCAGCCCGGTGATGTCGGCGATCATCTGCAACCAAGTCTCTGACTGGCTGCCCCCGCCCGCCACGCAAACACGCTCTGGCAGGGAGCCACATTGCTCCAGTGCGCGACAGCAGTCTGCAAAGGCAAATCCGACCCCCTCCATCACTGCCTGCACCATGTCGGGCAACCCATGCCCCCGGCGCAGCCCGTGGAAGGCACCGGTGGCGTCGGGCGCGTTATGCGGCGTGCGTTCGCCTGAGAGATAGGGCAGGAAAGTGATGGGAGAGGGTTCGGTCGCACCCTTAACCATGCCCGCCAAGGCTGCGGGAGTTTGACCCGTGATCTGCCCCAGCCATGCCAAAGCATCCGTGGCAGATAAGATCACGCCCATCTGATGCCATGTCTCGGGCACGGCGTGGCAGAAACTATGCACCGCACCTTCGGTGTTGCTGGCGAAACGGTCGGTCACGGTGAAAAGCACGCCCGAAGTGCCGAGTGACAAAAACCCCTCCCCCGGCTGCACCAGCCCCAGCCCGACGGCGGTGGCCGCGTTGTCGCCCGCGCCCCCCGCAACGGCGACGTTGCTGACGCCCCAGTCGGCGGCAAGCGCGGCCCGCAGCCCACCCGCGCGCGCACTGCCCTCAACCAAGCGCGGCATGTGATCGCGGGTCAAGTCCGTCGCGGCCAGCAGCTCATCCGACCAATCGCGTTTGGCCACATCCAGCCAGAGCGTACCCGCCGCGTCGGACATTTCCGAGACGTGTTCACCCGTCAGCCAAAGGCCGACATAATCCTTGGGCAACAGAACTTTGCGGACCTGTTCGAAAACCTCAGGCTCATGCTTTTGCACCCATCGCAACTTGGGCGCGGTGAAACCTGCCATGACGATATTGCCACCGAGCCCGCGAAAATCGGCGTGCGCTTCCAGTTCCGC
Organism: Sulfitobacter sp. HI0027; assembly: GCF_001634775.1. NCBI lineage: Bacteria > Pseudomonadati > Pseudomonadota > Alphaproteobacteria > Rhodobacterales > Roseobacteraceae > Sulfitobacter > Sulfitobacter sp. HI0027. Next base: position 6,003 of record NZ_LWER01000003.1, on the reverse strand, counting down.
GCATTCGGCGTGGGCGCGGCCATCGTTCCACAAGATTGTCGGGCGCAGGGGCCGGTCGTTCGCGTCAAGCAGCGTGGCGCCGTGCATCTGGCCCGACACGGCAATGCCGCGCAGCGCTGCAAAGTGCACAGGGGCCGCCGCGCGGACCTGCGCAATCGCGGCCTCGCAGGCGGTGATCCATGAGTGAGGGTCCTGCTCGCTCCACATCGGGTGCGGGCGCTGAACCTCCAACGGGGCATGACCCTCGGCCAAGGCTTTTTGGCCTTCGTCGATCAAAAGCGCTTTGACGCCCGAGGTGCCTAGGTCCAAGCCGAGATAGGTCATGCGGTACTCATTACTTCACAAGTGGGAAAATGCCACCGGCAATCTGCCGGTGGCGATGTTCATTAGAACGGGCTGTCAGGATAGTAGAAATCCATCGCGTTCTCTTGCGTCACCAGCACCGAGCCGATCACGAAAGTGCCCGAGACCGGCGCGTTGGAGGTGAGGCCCACGGCGGTCAGTTCAATCGCGGTGGCGATCATCGACGGCGGATAGGTCACATTGGCCGGGATCATCGCGTCGCCATCGGCGGTACGCTTGATCATTTCTTTCATCCCAGCACCGCCAAGCACGAATTTCACATCGTCACGGCCTGCGGCCTCAATCGCGGCCAGAACGCCAATCGCCATATCATCGTCCGAGGCCCAGACCGCGTCGATATTGGGGTATTTCGACAGGAAATCCTGCATCACGGTAAAGCTGTCGTCGCGGTTCCAGTTGCCGTGCTCCATATCGAGCACGTTGATGCCAGAGCCTTCGATGGCTGTGTTGAAGCCCTCGACACGCTCGTTGTCGATGGTGGTGGGGATGCCGCGCAGCACGACGATATCACCGCCCTCCGGCATCTGCTGGGCCATGAACTCACCCGAGACCTTGCCAAAGCCGCTGTTGTCACCCGCAACATAGAGGTCTTGGATGCCCTCAACGGAAAGACCACGGTCGACCACCGTCACCCATGCACCGCCTTCGGCCACAGCCTGCACCGGCGGGGTCAGCGGATCGGATTCAAACGGCAGCACCACCAGCGCGTCGATGTTGCGCGTGGCGACCATGTCTTCGATGTCGTTCACCTGTTTGCCGGGGTCCGACGCGGTGGCGAGGACGAAGTCGAGATCGGGATAGACCTCTTCCAGCCGCTCGACGGTCTCCTTGGCGTGGAAGTTCATGCCCCCCGCCCAGCCGTGGGTCGCCGCCGGGATCGAGACGCCGATAACCTTGGTCTCTTGGGCAAAGGCGCCCGTACCGACAGCCGTGGCCAGCGCCGTCGCAATGAATGTTTTGGTAAATGTCATTTTTGCTCCTCCCATGAAGCGTTCAACTACGGCTTAAAGCGCCGTCTTCCTTTCGCGCTGTAGGATCACAGCGAGAATGATGATAATCCCTTGGATCGCCCCATTGAGATATGGCGACACGAAATCGGTAAGGTTCAGAATATTGCCGATGAGGCTTAGGATCAGCACGCCGATGACGGTGCCCCAGACCCGGCCAAAACCGCCCTTCAATACCGTGCCGCCAATGATCACGGCGGCGATGGCTTCCAGCTCCCACAGCACCCCGGTCGAGGCCGAAGCCGAGCCGAGGCGGGGCACATACATGATTGTCGCGATGCCCACCAAGATGCCCAAAGCAGCATAAGAGATCAGCCGCGTGCGGTTGACGTTCACATTGGAATAATGCGCGACATGTTCGTTGGAGCCCGTGGCGGCGCAGTGGCGACCATAAACGGTGCGCGACATGATGATCTCACCAATAATGACCACCAGCGCAAAAACGATGATCGGCCAGCTGATCCCGAGGATCCCGTCGAAATACACGGGCCGATAGAAACTGCGCAGCCCGAAATCGAGCGACAGGGTGCCACCATCGGCCAGCCACGTCACCAGCGAACGGTAGATGCCCATGGAGCCAAGCGTGACGATGAAGGCCTCAATACCAAGCGCGGTAATTAAAAAGCCGTTCAACAGGCCAGCCAGTAGCCCCGCGACGATGGCCGTGAACATCCCCAACAGGATGATCGGCACGCCGACACCGAGGCTCGGCAAGGCGGCGTTCATCACCAAGATCATCAGCCCCGCGATAAAGGCCGCCATCGACCCCACCGAAAGGTCGAGCCCCCCAGCGGTAATGACAAAGGTCATGCCCACCGCGATGATCCCGATGAAGGCCGAGCGGGCAAGCACGTTGGTGATATTCGCCGCACTCAGGAAGTTGGAGTTCATCAGCGCGCCGATAACCAAAAGGACGATCAGCGCGATGATTGGCCCGAGGACGGACATCGACGGCATCCGGAAGCTTTTGGTGTGAGGTGTGGTTACATCTGTCATCTTCGGTTTCCTTAGGCCGTCATCGGCATTTGTTCGGCGCGCAGCCCCATCGAGAGGCGCACAATCGCGTCTTCCGTGATCTCACCTGCGTTCAGCGTGCCGCTGACCTCGCCCAGCCGCATGACCATCACACGGTCGGCAAGGCCGATGAGTTCGGGCATTTCAGAGGTGATCACGATGATCGCATGACCCTGATCGGCCAGTTTGCGCAGGAAGGCATAGATTTGCTGCTTGGTACCGATGTCGATGCCGCGTGTGGGTTCATCGACGATCAGGATGCGCGGCTCAGAGAGCATGATCTTGGCCAGCAGCAGTTTCTGCTGGTTGCCACCCGACATATTGCCGACGCGCACATCACGGCTGCCTGCGCGAATGTCGAATTCGCTGATCGCATGGGTCAACGCCGTTTCCTCGGCGCCTCGGTCGATCAGGAAACCGCCGAATTTATGCAGGTTCTGCAGCGTTAGGTTTTCTCGCATGCCGCGTTCCAACAGCAGCCCGCGCAGCTTGCGGTCTTCGGTGAGGTAGCACAGCCCGGCTTGCTGCGCGTCGCTGGGTCGTTTGAATTGCACCGGCTGGCCGAAAAGCGTGACACGATCGGACGTCGCCGGGCGCAGCCCCGCCAGCCCTTCCATCACCTCAGTCCGGCCCGAGCCGATGAGCCCGCCGACACCCAAAATTTCGCCCTGCCGCAACGAAAAGGAGACGTTTCTGGCAAAGCCCGGCACGCTGAGGTTTTCGACCGAGAGCACCTCTGGCGCGCCCTGTGCCACGCCGGGTTTTGGCGGATAGAGGTCCGACACATCGCGGCCCACCATTGCGGTCGCCATCTCATCTTCGGTGATCTCAGAGGTCGGGCCGGACTGCACCACCGCCCCGTCGCGCATGATGGTCACATGGTCCGAGATCTCGGCCACTTCGTCCAATTTATGCGAGGTGAACAGAACTGCCGTGCCCGCCGCGCGCAGCGCCGCGACCTGTTTAAACAGTACATCGGTCTCGCGTTTGGTCAGCACCGCCGTCGGCTCGTCCATGATCAACACCCGCGCATCGCGCGAGAGGGCTTTGGCGATTTCGACCATCTGTTTGTCGGAGTTCGACAGGCGCGACACCAGCGCGTCGGGGGAGACGTTGCAGGCCACCCGATCAAGATAGTCGCGCGTGCGCCGCCGCATCTCGGCCTTGTCGAGCAGTGGCCCGCGTTTCAATTCGCGGCCCAGAAAGATGTTCTGTTCCACGGTCAACTGCTCGGCCAGATTGAACTCCTGATGGATCATAACGATCCCTGCCATCTCGCCCTCGTGCAGACTGTCGAAACGGGCGGTCGCACCGTCAAGTTCGACAGCGCCTTTGGAGGGCAGTTGATAGCCCGCCATGATCTTCATCGTGGTGGATTTGCCCGCCCCGTTCTCACCAATGAGCGCATGAACGGTCCCCGGCTCCAGCGCGAGGGTCACGCCATGCAGCACTTCGATCGAGCCGAAGCTCTTGCTCACGTCGCGCAGGGCAAGAACGGGGGTGGCGCTCATAGCTTGGTCCACGCCGCATCATTGGCCGAGGAGGTGACACAGGCGTTGATGAAACGCATCCCCGCCATGCCCGCAGTGATGCCGGGCAGCACGCCCATGGCGCTTTCGCGGGTCGCCCCGCCCTGCACCGCACGGATCGCATCGGCGGCCTCATTATAGATTGTGGCGAACCCTTCGAGGTAGCCTTCGGGGTGGCCACCGGGAATGCGACTCACCGACTGCGAGGCTTCCGATGTTCCGGCCCCGTTGCGGGTAATCAGGCGTTTCGGCTCTCCCAATGGCGTGAACCACAGGTAGTTCGGGTCCTCCTGCGACCACTCCAGACCGCCCTTTTCCCCATAAACCCGCAGCTTCAGCGCGTTTTCGTTACCGGGGGCCACTTGGCTTGACCACAGCATGCCGCGCGCGCCGCCCGCAAAACGCAGCATCATATGCGCGTTGTCGTCGAGCTTTCGCCCCTTGCCCCAGCTTTGCAGATCTGCGGCAAGGCTTTCGACCTGCAGACCGCTGACAAAGCACGCAAGGTTATGGGCATGGGTGCCGATGTCCCCCACCGAGCCACCCGCGCCAGAGCGTGCGGGATCGGTGCGCCATTCGGCTTGTTTGACGCCTTCGTTCTCCATCGGCGCGGTTAGCCAATCCTGCGGGTACTCTGCCTGAACGATGCGAATATCGCCCAGATCACCCGCCGCCACCATGGCCCGCGCTTGGCGGATCATGGGGTAGCCGGTGTAGTTATGGGTGAGGATGAAAAGCGCCTCGGCCTCCGCGACGCTGGCCGCCAACGCCTCCGCATCCTCAAGCGTTGAGGTCAGCGGCTTGTCGCAGATCACATGGATGCCCTTGGCCAAGAATGCTTGGGCTGCGGCGGCGTGCACGTGGTTAGGCGTCACGATCGAAACCGCCTCAATCCCGTCGTCGCGGGCGGCTTCGGCCTCGGCCATCTCTTCGAAACTGCCGTAGGAGCGCGGGATGCCCAAAGCCTCCGCACTGGCAGCGGATTTCTCGGGGGTCGAAGACAGCGCACCTGCCACCAGATCAAAACGGTCATCGATGCGCGAAGCGATGCGGTGCACCCCGCCGATAAAGGCGTCATTGCCGCCGCCCACCATGCCAAGTCGAATACGTGCCATCAGTCGATCCCCAGCATCTTGCGGTTTGCCGCCTCATCGGTGCCGCCATCGGCGAAATCGTCAAAGGCTTTGTCGGTTACGCGGATGATATGATCCTTGACGAACTGCGCCCCCTCGCGCGCGCCGTCTTCGGGGTGCTTGAGGCAGCATTCCCATTCCACCACGGCCCAACCATCGAAATCATTCGCCGCCATTTTGGAAAAGACCGCGCCGAAATCAACCTGGCCGTCGCCCAGCGACCGGAACCGCCCGGCGCGGTCCGTCCAACTTTGGTAGCCAGAATAGACCCCCTGACGCCCTGTCGGATTGAACTCAGCATCCTTGACGTGGAACATCTTGATCCGGTCTTTGTAGATGTCGATGTTATCAATATAATCAAGGCATTGCAGGACATAGTGGCTGGGATCATAAAGCATGTTGGCCCGCGCGTGATTGCCCGTGCGTTCCAAGAACATCTCATAGGTGATGCCGTCATGCAGGTCTTCGCCGGGGTGGATCTCATAGCAGACATCGACGCCGCAGTCTTCGGCGTGGTTCAGGATCGGCAGCCAACGCGCGGCCAACTCATCAAAGGCGGTCTCAATCAGCCCCGCAGGGCGCTGTGGCCATGGGTAGACATAAGGCCACGCCAGCGCGCCCGAAAAGGTCGCATGTGCGCCAATCCCCATATTCTTGGACGCCGAAAGCGCCATCTTTACCTGCTCGACGGCCCATTCCTGACGCGCCTTGGGATTGCCGCGCACTTCCTCTACGGCGAAGCCGTCAAAGGCAGTGTCATAGGCCGGGTGCACCGCGACCAACTGGCCCTGAAGGTGGGTCGAAAGTTCGGTGACCTCTACGCCGTTCTCGACTGCCTTGCCCTTGAACTCATCGCAGTAATCCTTGCTTGACGCCGCTTTGGCCAAGTCGATCAGCCGTGCGTCCCAACTGGGCACCTGCACACCCTTATAGCCACAATCGGCAGCCCATTTGGTG
>NZ_LWER01000002.1:0-11569 GCF_001634775.1 Sulfitobacter sp. HI0027 | reverse complement strand
AATCCCGGATACCTCGATTTCGGGACGGCGTGTGGTACGCGAGCTGACGGCATTGATCGAGCGGCGCGGAAAGCCTGGCATGATTGTCAGCGATAATGGGACCGAACTAACCAGTAACGCGATCCTGCGCTGGTGTTCCGAGCATCGGATCGAATGGCACTACATCGCGCCGGGCAAGCCCATGCAGAACGGCTTCGTCGAAAGCTTTAACGGGCGGATGCGCGACGAGCTACTTAACGAGACCATGTTCCGCAACCTAGCACATGCCCGCGTCGTGATCCCCGCATGGGCCACCGACTACAACACCGAACGCCCGCATTCGGCCTTGAATTACCAGACCCCGGCCGACTACGCGCGGACCCTGACCACCGCAATCGCCCGCCCCGATACGCGAGATGAAAGCTCCGCGTGTCGGGCGATTGCTCAACCTGCGCCAATCGGCGTAAACATCAATCGGGCTCAAGTCACAGCTGGATGAGAGTTCCGTGGCAGGTCACCACCCCCCGCATTTAGACAGATACTCACATATAGGGAGATTTAACCGGGCTATGCGTCCAGCGCCTCAGTCTCGAATGCCGTTTTGAAGTCAGTATTGGTCTGCCCGGTCTCATTGAAGAAAGACAATCCAAGAACGGTATAGTCCCGGCCTTGAAATACCGTCTCAAGTCGTGCTTGGGCTTTCACTTGCGCAAGGAAGTCCTGCTTCCACTTATCATCTTTATACCACTTCTCGCCCTTGGGTTCGATGAATAGCTGCAAGATCGTGCTGACCTCTTGGCCCTTCTTCCTGAGAAACAGAACGAAGTCGGGTTCAAAGGCGCGTCCGGTGTCGAAGTCATATAGCTTCACCGCCTTCTCGTTCCTCAGCAAATAGAAGTCGTCATACACGCCGCGCAACCGGGCTTCCTGATCGTGCATGTACTTGATGAAGTGCTTTTCTTGATCCGTGCCGTAACTGTCATCATAGGCGTGCCAGTCCTTGCCGCTTAGATCGATCTGGTCCAGCCCCGGCACGTTGCTTTCACCCTTCACCCAACTCAGACCCGTCTCGCCTTCGACCCGCAGATTCAGCACCTTGTCGGTGAAGCGGTCCTTGATGGGATAGGGCTTGAAGTCCTTGGTGCCGACATACTCGACACTTTCGCGCTTCACGCCGCTTTCGATCTGGTGCAGGACATATTGCGTGATGTCCAGCTTTTGCCGTGCCGTTAGGTTGTCTAAGTCATCGGGCAAGCCGCGCACGCTCACTATCACGCTGCCCAGATAGGTGTGCGAAGTCACAAACTGCGATGCACTGGCGAGTTGCGGAAAATACTCCCGCACGTTGGCGAAGTGGAAGAAGTCGTTGGCGTCCAGCGCAAAGCCCAGAATGGCCCTGCCAAAGTCGGCCAGTTTGAAGTCGCGGGTAACAGGTTCCTTGCTCCACGGCATCAAGGTCAACTGACCACCGCCAAAGGCAGAGGCCTCTGTCACTCGTCCCGTCATCAAGTTGGGATAAATGAAACTGCCTTCGATCTTGTAGGCGTCCAGTCCGTCCACACCATCACGCGGGTTCTTCACTCGGTCATTAGTCCAGACGTACTCCCTCACATATAGGGAGGACTGCTTGAAGCTGTCTTTGAGCCGCAACCTCACCGTCCGAGCGGTTTCATCCAGCATCCCGGTTTCCCGCAAGGCATTGCGGATGTCTTGGATGTACTTCGGATTGTGAGAACAGTGGTAGTGCAGCCCTTCCAGCACCCGCAACGGGTGGTCTACGGCGCTGTCATACTTGCGCTTTTCCCGGGCCGCGTCCGGTTGGTCCGGGGCGACAAACGGAAAGTACCGCGCCCCTCGCCCGATCAACTGCGCCTCGGCCATCGTGGTCTTGCCCACCTTGTTGGCCTTGCCGTCGCGGGTGTCATAAAGGCGCACAATGTCGAACAGGTTCAGCACGTCCCAGCCTTCGTTCAGCTTATCGACAGCAAAGATCACCCGTATCTCGTTGTCGCGATCCTCCAAGGCGTTGAGTTCTATCTGTCTGTTTTCCAAATCCTTGGGGTTGTTGACGTTCACCACCTTCTCGGCTGCAAAATCTCCCTGTAGCTCACGGGCGAAATCCGCGCCACTCATGGCCCGTTCGTCCATGATGAACGCAAAGGCCCGCGAAAGGGTCTCATCGCCCTTAGAGACCGCTCTGAGCGCGTCCAGCGCCTCACCAGTTAAGCCCGCCACCATCGCCGTGAACGCAGCCTCATTATCGCCACTGTCCTTGATCGTCTTGGACTTCATCAGGATCACCGGCTTGCAATGCAGTCCATGCGCCTCAGCCACCTTGCGCCGGTACTGGCTCAGGACCATCGCCTGCATCATTCGGGCGTCGGGCGGTAAATCGGCCTGCCGCAACTCGATGTCCTTGGAATAACCGTCTTCCCGGAACTGCCGTAGCGAATAGTCGTACAGTATCTTGTCGTGATACTTTGCCCGTATCGCCTCGTGGCTCAGGTCCACGGTTGCGGTAAACTCCAATAGCATGTTCTCGGGGTGCTGGCTGAAAATCTGGCCTACCGTGCCTTCCCAACTGGCTTTGTCTTCCTTCTCGCCAACTGTCAGCGTCTTCTTGGTCTCGGCGTTCAGGTGGTGCGCTTCGTCCGAGATCATCACCACCCTGTAGTCGCGGAAATCCTCTATCGTGACGGCATTCTCTTTTGGGGCCTGCATCCGAGTGTGCAGCCCTTGAATGGTGGTGAAGTGGATGTTGATTGCATCGCCCGACACCGCGTCAAAGGTATCGACTGCGCGAATGTCCACCAGCCTGTCATCAATGCGGACCGTCGGCGCGAACAGATGTTTGGCCGATGCTGGGTTGAGGAAGTTATCCTTAGTCTTCTCGATGATCTGGGCAGAGTTCACGAAGAACAGGAAGTTGCGATAACCGCGCCGGTAAAGGTCAAGGATCAGCGCGGCCATCAACACCGTCTTGCCGCTGCCCGTGGCCATGTGGAACAGAAGGTGCGGGGCCTTCGGGCGTGCTTCGTACTTGTCGATATAGAAAAGCCAGCGCTCCAGCGCGGTGCGCTGATAGGGGCGCAACGCGATCTGCGGCGCAAGGTTGCCCGTGATGTCAACGGGGATGTCTGCCTTGAGCATCCCAAACTTAACAACCGCATCAATCTGTTCGTTAAGCGTCTGGCTCATTGGTCCAGCCCATAGAAAGAAAGGGTCGCGCACTTGTCGTCTTCCGCAATGTCAAAGTCCGCATCGCCAAGGGAACCGAGATTGACATAGAGGTGGTTGGCATCAAGGCAGTCCATCAACACTCGCTTAGCGCCTTTCAGCGGGAGGGCGGCGAAGTCGTCGGTGTCGAAGGCGCTCAGGTCCACGTCATAGCTCAGATAGCCGGTGGCCAGAATGTCGGCATGGATGGTTTGCAGCGCTGCCATGTCCGAGGCCGCTTCGATCCGGTCAGCAAAGGCGGAGTTGGATGCTGCGAGTTCTGCATATACAAACGATCCGCCGCCTCGCCACTCGACAGCTTTGGATATGCCGCCTTGTTCCCCGTCGATGACTTTCTTTAGGCGTGAACCGGGCAAATCAAGGATGTAGTCCATTTGCTCAACGGCTATCCACTTTCTTCCCATTTTATGTGCTGCCGCCGCGGTTGTGCCCGAGCCGGAATAGAAATCAAGAACGCAATCACCGGGCTTGGTTGCTATGTGAAGTATTCTCTGGATCAGCCTTTCTGGCTTAGGAGTTTGAAAAACGCCTCCCAAGTCTAAAGCATCAAGTTCTCGCGCAGCTTCTTGATTGTGACCAACCTCACCGTACTCCCAAACGGTCTGTGGCATAGTCCCCTGCATAATTTCGGAAATAAATTTCTTGATTGCGGGACGGCCGTTGCCATCTGATCCGAAAACTATGCGGTTGTCCGCAATCAATTCTTTATAACGTTCTGGCCCAAAGGCCCAGCAGCGGTTCTTGGGAGGCAAGTGTTTTGTACCGTTAGGTGCAACAATCTCGAAGATGTTTTCACTTACACCTGTCTTTGCATATTGCTTACCTCGCTGCCCTGAGAGCAAGCTAATGCTGGCATTTTCTGGCTTCCAATCTCCGCGGGGATCGTTGTCCGTATTGGTGTACTTCGCCTTTTGAGCATCGGAACGTTCGACTAATCCAAATTCAATGTTTTCATAGCTTTTGGAGAAAGCCAAAATATGATCATGCGACGACGATATGTTTGTCGCATTGCTGCGCGGACCGTACGCTTTCTGCCAGACGATGTTGGCTATAAAATTGTCTCTGCCGAACACCTCGTCCATCAGCACCTTACAATAGTGCGCTTCTCCATCATCCAAGTTGACGAAGATCACCCCATCTCGGCTTAGCAACTTTTTCGCCACCTCAAGCCGGTTCCGCATGAAGGTCAGCCAAGCCGAATGGTTGAAGCGGTCATTGTAGCGAAACCCGTCATTGCCGGTGTTATAAGGTGGGTCGATATAGATCAGCTTCACCTTGCCCGCATAGCGCGCTTTAAGCGAATGCAGCGCCAGCAGGTTGTTGCCCTTGATCAGCAGGTTGTCATCCTCTGACACCTCGCCGACGGGCTTGGCCTTGCCCGCCGCCACGGCCTCGCCGTCCCAGCGCTCCCAGCCAGTCAGCACCTTGGGTTCAAACAGCCGCGTGATGTCGTCCGGGGCCAGCGTCGTGTTCCAGAACACCTCGTTGCGGCCCCGATCTTCTTTCGTCATGCCGCCTTCTAGCACGCAATCCTTGTAAGGCCACGTGAGCACCACGTCGCGTGATTGGCTTAGATAATCGCCGCGCCCATCGGTCAAACCGATCCGGTTCTTGAAGGCCGTGTAGCTGTCGGGCAGGAAGGCTTTGTTGGACACAAAGCCCTGAAACTTCACCTTGTCGAAAACCAGCGCCCCGCCACTGGCGTAAAGAAATGATCCTTGATCGTGTCGGACTGCATCAGCAGTTCCAGCAGCCGCGCATCCATGTTCAGCGCCGCCTCGATCACCACATTCTTGAGGATCGCCCCATCCGAGATAAACGCCTGTTCGGCTTGGAGAAGCGCGGTCAGGTCATCGAGAAGATTCTGCATGGATGGTCGCCCCTGTGTCGGTCTTTTCGCCCTTTGTGCCTGAAGGGACAGGGGAAATCCAGCGGTCCCCTATTTGCCCCAGTAATGGGAACATTGATCTTATAAGGGATCGTCAGCGCAGGGCATAGGACCGGCTGACTTTGACATGTGGAGCCTGCCCCAGCCGCGCCCTAAAAGTGTCCTTCATCACCTCCACCAGTTCCCGTTCAAGATGGGCCTGCACGATGAAAGCATCATGGATGGGCAGGATCGCATGGCCCTGTCTGACAAAGTGCAGCATGACTGCCTCTGCTAGATCGCTTTCCAGTCGCTGCAGCTTCATGTGGCAAGCAAAGCGGGAACCATCGGGAAGGCATCTAGCACCTTCGCGCGAAAGTCCTCAGCCGTCATGCCCCACCTAGCACGGTCGAAGTTGCGAGGCTCCTCTGTTGCGCCTGTCTTAGTGTTGAGTAAGGCGGCAAGCGTGGCCTTGGCGTGGTCGCGCAGGTCATCCGGCGCATTCATTCCTACTAAAAGAGAATAGGGGTCCTCCGGTATGGGCTGGCCCGCCTCCGCCAACAGCACCGCCGGGTTGAAGCCGCTGAAGTCTGCTTCGATAGTGTGTTGCTGGTCTATCGTGATCCCGGGGCGTACACGGCTTTTAACGTTCAGCCACCAGCCGCCATAAAAGCGGCCACCGTGACTGAAGTTGCCCCGGTTGAACACACGGTGCAGGCGTACCTTGAGACCCTGATATTCGGGCTTTCGGTCGTGGATCGTTAAGGGACGCGTCGTTTCGATGTCGGTCGCGTCTAACTTCGCATTGATCTCGTCCAACCTCTCCCGCATGGCAACAGTCTCGGGCGTGTCGCCATATCCGCACAAACGGTCATTCAGATCTTTCAAGCGAATGGACTCTCGGCCCCGGTCCACTGTGAAGTCAGCAAAAGTCCAATCATCGACTTGCAGTTCCCGTGCGCCTTCCTTGGTCAAGGCAAACCTACTTGTCTGACTATAGCCCGGAAGGTTGAAGCCACTTTGCATTATGTCGATATGACCGCACTTGATAAGCCAGTCTTGCACGGTTCTGAACCGATCTGCGGTCATAAACTTAGGCCGATATCGCCGCTCCCGATCCAATGCCCCCTTACTGCGATACATGCCTATTGTCGTTGGCCATCTGTTGCACTCGGCCCGCATCAGGTTCACAAGGATTGCACTGCCACAGTCCCAAAACTTTTGTTGCGTGGAAGTGCTTGGTTTGCGCTTGGGAAAGGTAGCAGTCCACGCCGCGCATACGTCATCCATCAGCAAGTCGAGGAGGTTTTGCGCCTCGGGATTTGATACAACCAGATATGGCTCAAACGCGCATGAGTGGTCCCCTAGCTGATTTAGCAACTTCGCGGCCATTGCCTGCGCCTTCAAAGCAAGAGCGGACTTGGGTTCATCGGTTATCATAAAATCTCAAAGCATTTTTTTGTGACCCCATCCATACATCACCACGGGCCAACTTCCCCCATACCCCACCCGCGACGGCAGGGATACGCCCCGTCTTGCGACCCGCTCCCATCATAGGACAAAAGAAGCGCTAGGCGGGATCGGCATCCGCACCAACTATAGAGGGAAAGAAGCGCCAAAACGTGACCCGCCCTCACTATAGGACAATTGGAAAGACAAACGGCATTTGGGCCACCGATGGGCGGAAAGCAAAGTCCCTGACAGAACATCCAGAAGTTGACAAAAACACAACCTATACAGCATAAGTGTGACACAAAGTGCGACACACAACTCAACCTCGCACTCGATTGTTCAAGCCTTCCAATGGCTTAGAAAAATGGTAGCGGATCCGGTACTCGCCTCCATTTTATCTTTATGCATATCCGGTCGTTTTGCCCCCGTTGGGGGACGCTGAGTTAGCCGAAAGCGGCCCTTAACGTCTGCAGGCGCCCCCCCCCAGAAAAAAATGGCGGCTTTCCCCTAATAGATAATGCCAGCCGCGGCACAGTCCCTCGCAGATACGAGAGAGAGGTCCGGCAGTTCGCCCGTCCCGTTACCTGAAGCAAGGCGGTCTACTGTAATTCCGCGGGAGTTGGCGAAAGGCTTTGGCTGTTCTGCACCAGCTTCCTTAATGCCCTCGTCATCATCTCTTGAAAGCCCGGCGATTTCTGCTGCCTCAACCTCTGCCTGCAGGCCAGCACAATGCTCTACGATCGCAATCATGACAACGCGGTCATCGGTATTGTATTCCACTTCGCCAAGATAGAGCGGTTCCGACATCGCCGCGCCCGAGAAGCACAGCGCAAGGCTCAATCTCGCGACAAGGGACGGCTCGGCAGTTCTCATCGGATCACCTTCAATATTCCTTAGCTAGATATTCGCGCATCTCGGCCACGGCCTCCGCCGAGACCGCGCCGCTCTGGCGGTCCCCGGTATTGCGCAGGTAGGTCAGCAAGTCGGCGATCTGCGCGTCGGTGAGTTTCCACGCAAAGGGTGGCATGGCCAGCATGCTGGGGATCGTTTCGGTCGGCTGGGCGCGGGCGCCGCCGAGGATGACACGGATCGCGGTCGAAGGATCCTTGGCGTGTAGTTTGTTCGACGTGCTGAGCGGCGCAAAGAAATAGGGCACGCCCGAGGCATCGGCCACGTGGCAGGCGGCGCAATTGTCGAAGTAAAGCCCTTCCCCGGCCTCCATTCGCGCCGTCTCGGGGGCCTCTTCCGACGCGCGCGCCGTGTCGTCGAGGGTTTTGAGATAGGTGGCGACGGACCGCAGGTCTTTCTCTTCCAGAAACTGGGTCGAGATCGAAACAACCTCCCCCATGCGCTGCATCGGGGCGGTGTGTTTGGCGCGTCCGTATTTCAGGAACTCGAAGATGTCGTCCTCGCTCCAATGCGCAATGCCGCCGTTCTCACCGCCGCGGATGTTCGGGGCGAACCAATTCTCCAGCGTACCGCCGCGCAGGTATTCATCGTCCTTGCTTGCACCGAGGATGTTCTTGCCGGTGTGACAGCCGCCACAGTGCAGCGGCCCATCGACGAGGAAACGGCCACGGTTCCATGCCTCGGAACGGTCCGGGTCGGTCACAAATTCCTCGTCCTCGAAGAACAACAGCTTCCAGCCGCTCACCGACATGCGGATGTTAAGCGGAAACGGCAGATCGTTTTCCTCTTCCTCCACATGCACCGGTTCGAGCGATTGCAGATAGGCAAAGATCGCATCGGTCTGCTGCCGGGTCATCAGGGTGAAATAGGGATAGGGCATCGCGGGGTAGAGGTGCCGCCCCTCGTCGTCGATCCCCTCGTTCAACGCATTGTAGAAATCCTCGCGCGACCAGCGGCCCAGCCCGGTCTCGTCATCCGGGGTGAGGTTGGCGGAATAGATCGTGCCGAAAGGTGTTTTTAGCGCCCTGCCCCCGGCAAAGGGAATGCCGTCGTTGTCGATATCCGTGTGGCAGGCTTTGCAGTCGCCCGCCTGCGTCAGGTAGCGGCCCCGCTCCACTTCGGAGGAGGCAAGCTCCTGCGCCTCAGCCGGGACAAGGCTCGCGCCGCAGAGGGCGGTGATCAGGGCCAGCCGCTTCATGCCTGCACCAGCGGGCCGGGATCGGCCATATATTGATCGATGATCGCCGCGACCGACCAATAGGCCAGCGCCGCCACGGTGCCGGTCGGGTTGTAGCCCGCGTTTTGGGGAAACAGCCCTGCCCCGGCGACGAAGAGGTTGTGCAGGTCCCAACTCTGACAATAGCGGTTGCAGACGCTCGTCTGCGGGTCGGTCCCCATGATCGTGCCGCCGGTGTTATGCGTGGTTTGATAGGGCATCGAGTCGTAGGATCCCTTGCGCTCGGCCACGTTGACCTCGCGCCCGCCCATGCCTCGGGCAATCTCTTCGGCCACCGGGGTGAGATGGGCAGTCAGCCGGCGGTCGTTCAGCGTGAAATCATAGGTCATGCGCAAGAGCGGCCTGCCATGTCGGTCGGTATAGGTGGGATCAAGATCGAGGTAATTGCTGCGATGCGCCATCGAGGCGCCGTGCACGCCCACGGTGGTGGTCTTGAGGAAATTGGCCCGGACCGACTGTTTCCATTCACTGCCCCAGCCCGGCACGCCCTCAGGCACCGGATGGCTTTCGATGGGCCGGGCGTTGGTGGTATAGCAGGCGATATAGCCGCCCCCGATAAAGCCCAGCCCGGAATGGTCGAAATTGTCGCCGTTGTATTCATCCACCGCCATGCCGAGCGCGCCCGCGCCGACAAAGCCGTTGGTATATTCCTCATCGTAAAAGACCGTCGCGCCGGACATCACCTGATAGCAGTAGTTCTTGCCCACCACGCCTTCACCGGTCTGCGGATCATAGGGCGTGCCGATATCGGACAAGAGCATCAGCCGGGCGTTCTCAAGCGGGTAAGCACAGATCACCACGACCTCGGCGGGCTGGAAGAATTCCTCGCCGCTGGTGTCGACGTATGTGACCCCCGTGGTGCGGGAGCCGTCGGGGGACTTTTCGACTGAGAGCACTTCGGAATCAGTGCGCAGGGTGAAATTCTCCCGCTTCATCAGAACCGGGATGATCGTGGTCTGCGGCGAAGATTTGGAATAGTTGCCACAGCCGTGTTTTTCGCAGAAACCGCAATAGGTGCAGGGCGCCAGCTGCAACCCCAACGGATTGACATAGGCGCGTGACATATTCGCCGAAGGTGACGGGAATGGGTTTAATCCAAGCTCACGCGCGGACGCTTCGAACCGATCCTGCGAGAAGGTCATCTGCATCGGCGGATTGGGGTATTCGTCGCTGCGCGCCCCCTCGAAGGGATTGCCTCCCTCACGGATGTCGCCCCGCAGGTTGCCCGCCGTGCCGCAAATGCCGCAGATCTTCTCAAAATAATCGAAATGCGGCTCCAATTCCTCATAGGTGACGCCGTAGTCCTGCACCGTTATGTCTTCTGGCAGCGGGCCATAGCGTTCTTCGTTATGGCTTTTCGCGACGAAATCCGAGGGCAGGAAACGGTACGTCGCCCCGTTCCAATGCACGCCCGAGCCGCCCACGCCGTTGCCCGGTAGGAAAGAGCCCCAATGCCGCATCGGCAGCGCGATCTGTGCGCCATTGTTGCGGAAGGTGACGGTGGATTGCGAGGCTTCCTGAAACATGCCGTGGCGCCAGTAATAGCGTAGCTCGTCCTGCGCAAAGGTGGTGGCGAAATCCTTGGGCGTGTCGCGCCACGGGCCGCGTTCCAGTGCCAGCACCTCCATCCCGGCGGCAGTCAGCTTCTCGGCGTAGATCGCCCCGGTCCAGCCGAAACCGACCAGAACCACGTCGACCTTTGGAAGCTGTTTCGTCATCGTGTCACCTCGTGTCTTATTCAGAGCTGTTCCAGCCGGGACGGCCCATTAGGCTGACCGGCGGCAGATCAATGCGCGCGCCGTTGTGGCCCACGAAATCGCGGTAATCATAGCGGGTGCCAGGAAAGCCGACGTAGTGCCAAGCCACCATGTCTCGGTTGCCGCCGTAGATTGGATCGGCGAAATAGCCTTCGATGGTGTTTTTTAGGATCAGGTCAAAGAACGCCTTGGCCGAGACTCCGTCGAAGGTGATTTCCTCATCGTCCATCCCCTTGAGGATCTCGTCCTGTTGCGCCGCGCTCAGCGCGGCAAACCCGGAGTCCTGCTGTGCGCGGCAATAGGCGTCGAGTTCGGCAAGCGCGTGGCGGTAAAGCTCTGCCGGGGGGTGTTCGCTTTGATAGCCTTGGGTCGCCGTGCCTTCGAGGAAGGGGCCCTTCATGTACCAATGCTGCCCACGGCCATAGAACCCCGCCATCTGCCGGTCGAGGAAGGTGATCACATCAGCCTCGGTCGCCCCCGGCCCTTCCCCATCCGATGGGATCAGCCGCGCGCAGATCGCGGCGACGGCCTCGCGTTCGTCGGGGGTAAAGAACCGATCCTCACGGGTGCCGTAATACGGCGGCTGGCCCTTCAGGGGCTCCCAAGGCATCCCCTCGCCCCGGCCATAGATCGCACCGAAGACAGCCGAAGGGGCGGCGATGGCGGTGCCGCCGAACAGCAGGGATTTCAGAATTTTGCGGCGCGTCGGAAAAGACAAGTGACCCCTCCAAGTGATGCATGTAGCCTCAGGGCGTAATGCACCCTGTGATAGAAGCTGGATCGCTTTTACCGGGGGTCAAGGAAAATTGATCGGGCCGAGGGGAAACCCAACCGCGCCTCAATTCGTTCGGAACGATGTGCCCGCGCGCAGCGTTCCTGTCAGGGAACGACGGAAGGGAAAATAAACCTTGTTCAGCGATGCTTGGATCCGAACCTATTGTGGACCGGCACCGGGGCCGGAGGATTTTTGGTTTCGCTGGAACTTCGACCCGCTCATTCTGGCCGCTCTGTCTTTGCTCTTCATCGTTGTCTTGCGCGCGCGCAGCCGCCACGGGATGGCTGCCGTGGGTGTTCTGGTGCTGGCCTTCGTCTCGCCCCCTCTGTGCGCTTTCCTCGGCTCTGTTTTCGGCG
>NZ_LWER01000001.1:0-31761 GCF_001634775.1 Sulfitobacter sp. HI0027 | reverse complement strand
GCTCATGTGCTTTTTATCGGCGTGACGTGGCCGGGGGCGTCTTCACGCACGCTCTCATCGGGCAAAGGGGCGGCTTCGGCGGTGGGGCGTCTGTGGGCGGGGCTTTCTTGCATCGCCACATCGACATCGCGCACGGCGGCCAGTGCTGCGCGCAGCTCGGCAAGGGTCAGCGTGTCTTCGACCGCGGCCCCCTCGCGGCCAGAGCGGATCGCGCCTTGGGTAATGGCGAGGATCATCACCAGCACGGCGGGCAACAGGTCAATCGCAATCGCACCGGCCCAAGAGGGCACGAAGTTGCGCGCATAGAGGATCACCGCATCGGCGCTGGAAATCGGGGTATAGGTCGTGTCGGCGGCGGGCGGCATGGCCTGCACATCCTGCGCCGCGCGTTCCAATGTCGCTGCGCGCTGCGCCAGCACTTCGAGCACCGAGGTGATCGTTGCGCCCTGCGCGCCGCGCTGTTCTTCGTTGCTGCCGTCCAGTTCCGGCAGCACGACGGAGGCCGCCAAATCCTGCGCCGCGCGTTCAACCAGTGGTGCCACCGAAAGTTGCCGCAAACGGGTGATCAGACCGGCAAGGCGCACGGCCTGTTCGGAAAACTCGACCGAGCGTGCTTGGACCGGGCCGGGCTCTACCGTCAGCGCGCGCATCCGGCTGAGGATTTGGTTTCCTTCGGCAAAGGCATCATTCACCAGCGGGGTCTGCGTGGCGATCTGCGCCTCTAGCCCTGCCAATTCCGCCGATTTCTGCCGCAGGACGCGGAAGACCGCGCCGCGCCCGGCAAGGCCCGAAAGGCTGCCTGCGGCCTCTTGTTCGCTCAGGTCCTCGAAACTCTGTCTGACCCGCGCCACGTCACGCTCAAGCCCTTGAGCGGAAAGAGCGATTTCATGGGTGCGCTCCAGCGCGCCTTGGTAGTCCTGCACCGTCTCGGCCAGATGCTGTTCGACCGCCGCCGACCCGGCCAGCGCCGCGGCGTTCAGCCAACTCGACATCGCGATGATCGCCACAGAGCCGAGACCCATCGCCCCCAAAAGCCCCATCCGCGCCCGTGTCGTGCGCACGGCAGGGAAGAGCCGCAGGAGATAGGACCAAAAGACGAAGATACCGACCGAAACCGCCACGGAATAGGCGATCGCGGCAAAGGCCGACATGGCGCCGTTGTCATCGAGCAGTGAGGAGACGCCAAGGTAGGTGTAGATGCCCGAGGCCACGGCGAGGACACCAAGCGCCGTGCCAGAGAATGTGTCGAGCCATGTCAAATGGCCCTCTAATTCACGGGCATAGCGCACCCCGCGCGCCTGTGTCTCACTCATCGGTTCGCGTTGTGCCATGGGCCCCCCTCGCTTTGCTTGTTTGAAGATAGGGGGTTGTGGGGGAAATACCAAACTTTCCGGTTTGGGCTCTTGCGAATGTTCACTAAATGTTCATACTTGTCGCTATGATGGAAAACGAGATACGACAGTTCCAACCCGGTCAGCTTCTGGCGCGGGGGGTGATGCGGCATTTGGCCGATCTGGGTTTCGCCTCTGTTGAGGAACTGGTGCCAACGCGCGGCCTGCGGGTGGACGTGATGGCACTTGGCCCGAAGGGGGAGATTTGGATCGTCGAATGTAAATCCTGCCGCGCCGATTTCATGGGCGACGCAAAATGGGAGGGCTATTTGGAATGGGCGGACCGGTTCTTTTGGGCCGTCGACAGTGATTTTCCGGTAGAGCTGCTGCCGGAGGAAAGCGGCCTTATCATCGGTGACGCCTATGGGGCCGAGATTGTGCGAATGAGCGACGAGACCAAGCTTGCGCCCGCCCGGCGCAAGGTGATGGTGCAAAAGTTCGCGACCCATGCCGCCCGGCGCCTGCACCGGCTGCGCGATCCAGATATGGCGCCGAACTGGTCTTGATAGTGGGGCTGAGCGCAGTTTTTGCTTCGAAAGTAGTGCCTTGGCAGAGCGCTGGAAGAACGCAATGCCCTGCGGGCTGCCTGTCCCTCAAGGGGGCTTAACGCCCCTTTTTGCCCGCGCGGTTCGCTGCGGCCATGATTTCTTCGGCGATTTCGCGGGCTTCCTCGGGCGTGAAATCCATCGGAATTTCAACGCCGTCCCCTTCGACAAAAAGGCGGACCATGCCTTTGTCGGTCGGGCCGATTTGCAGGTTTGCTTCGATATCGCGTTCGGTGTCGATGCCCATGGGAGCCTCCGGTTTGGTGGGGCTTATCGCTAGCGCGGAGTGGCGGAAAAGGCAAGGGATCTTGCGGTGTTGCGGGACTGTGGCGACCGGGATTCGGCATGGTGCGGATGCGTGCGGGAAACGCTGACCCTCTATGCGGCACGTGGTGGGCTCTGATGCCGTTTTTTGGCACACCTCTGAGCCGAAAGGGCTGAACAAGGCGCGGTGTAGGGGCAGGGGCGCAAGAACCAGTGGCCAGCCACCGAAGTTTCCCCCGGAAAAGGCGATGGTCGGGAAGACGTGAAAATTCTGCCGAAAACCGACCATTCTTCTGTCCCTGAGGTCTTGCATTCCTCTACCACGGGCGCTAAATCCGCCCCAGTGCCGCCTTAGCTCAGTTGGTTAGAGCGCTTGATTGTGGATCAAGAGGTCCCTGGTTCGAGACCAGGAGGTGGTACCATCCCCCCCCCCCACTTTTCGTGCATCGGCCACTCTTTCCAGTGAGACTAGCGCCTTTCCGCGAGGGCTGGCCGCGTAGTGCCGCGCCGGCGTTTCCACGCTAACCCATAGAATCTAAGCCTTTTCTGGAACGTTCACCCTCAGCTTTCGTTGTAACCACAGCAATTGACGAAAGAGGAGAGAGACATGAAAACGCTCACAGCCAGCACCCTTGCCCTGACAATCGCAGGCACCGCCGCTTTCGCAGAAGCCCATATGGTCGACCATTCCAACCTCGACAGTGTGGCGATGAACGAGATGCGCGGCGATCTGATCCGCTCGCGGGATATCACCGGTGGAGAGATCTTCACCATCAACGAAGCCGGCGACGAATGGAGCCCCAACACGGCATATTCCGAAATCGGCACCGACTGGAACGAGATCGGTGAGATCGAAGACATCGTTCTGTCCAAAAATGGCCAAATGGTCGGTATCGTGGCCGAAGTCGGTGGTTTCCTTGATATCGGTGACAAACATGTCATGATTTCTACGCCCGACGTGAACCTCGTGGCCGTCGACGACCAAACCTATGCCTATGTTACCCGTCTGAGCGAAGAAAAACTGGAAGCGCTGCCCAGCGTTGACGAAGGTTTCTGGGACTGATCTGAACGGTTAACTCTTTGCCGAAAGAGTTTTGACCCCGGCGTGGCGCCGTCCACGCCGGGGTTTTTTCATGGATGGCGTTAGCCCAACTTCATCACGATGCAGGTGGTTGAGCCGGTGGCATAGAGTTTGCCATCCTCGACCCCGCGTATTTCACCATGCGCCACACCGGTGGAGCGGCCTACGTGATCGGTCACGCCGATGCAGTCGATCTCCATCCCCAAGGGCAGGCCCCGCAGGATATTAATCTTGTATTCCAAAGTGGTATAGACCGAGCCGCGCGGCACTTTCGTCATCACCGCGCAGGCCATCGCCGAATCGAGCAGCGTGCCGTACCAGCCGCCATGCACCGTGCCCATCGGGTTGGTCATGGCGAAGCTCGGCGCGCCGCGAAAAACAATGCGGCCTTCTTCGACCGAATGCAGCGCATAGCCCATGGTTTGGCCAATGGGCGGGCCGGGGTTGGTGCCGTCGAGGATGGCCTGCATGAACTCCAGCCCCGACAGTTTCAGGGCCTCGGATTGGGACAAAAGGTCAGCAGGGCTTTGGGCGATGCGGGGCATGGTCTTCTCCGGCAGATGAATTTCGCCGGAGGATACGCCCGAGCGGGGCAGGGGCAAGCCCCTGCGCCCGAGGTGCCAAGTTTACGCGACGTCCGACAGATCAACCTGCGGCGTCACACCGATGGCGCGGCAAACATCGCGGGTCAGTTCGGCGCGGTTGAGCGTGTAGAAATGCAGTGCGTCCACGCCCTCGTCGATCAATTCGCTGCACAGTTCGGTGCACATGGCTTGCGCCAGCAGGTCATGACGGTCATCGCGGATCGCCGCTTCATAGGCTTGGTCGACCCATTCCGGGATGGGCGTGCCACATTTGACGGCGAATTTGCGGGCTGAGGTCCAGTTGACCACTGGCAGGATGCCCGGCGTGATCGGCTTGTCGATGCCCGCTTTGACGCAGGCGTCGCGGAAGCGCAGAAAGGTATCGGCTTCAAAGAAGAACTGGGTCAACGCCTCGTCCGCGCCCGCGTCGAACTTGCGTTTCAGCCAATCGATATTGGCCTGCTGGTCGGCCGCTTCGGGGTGCGGGTCGGGGTAGGCGCCCACTCGGATGGTGAATTTGCCGGTTTTCGCCAGCGCCTCGATCAACTCGCAGCTATCGGCAAAACCGTCTGGATGCGGCTCGAACTTGTCGGTGCCCGCCTGCGGATCGCCGCGCAGGGCGACGATGTCTTTGATGCCCGCTTCGGCGAATTTATCGGCGACTTCCATGGTTTCCGCGCGGCTGGCCCCCACGCAGGTCAGGTGCCCGGCGACAGGCAGACCGGAGGTACGGTGCAGCACATGGGCCGAATCATGGGTCAGATCCCGGGTCGTGCCACCCGCGCCATAGGTGACCGAGAAGAAACGCGGCGCCAGTGGGGCCAGCGCCTGAGCTGCATCCCACAGTTTGAACGCCGCGCCAACGGTGCGGGGCGGGAAGACTTCGAAGGAAACGGCAGGCGTGGTCATTGAGAGATCCTTTTGGCGGTTTCACGTCTTGTCTCACATCTAGCCTTGTGAGACAAACTCATAACATTCATCTTGAACATGAGTAATGCCTCACATGCACATTGAGTTCCGTCACCTGCGCACAATCAAGGCCATTCACGAGGCGGGCGGGCTGGCCCGCGCGGCGGATCAGATGAATATCACGCAATCGGCGTTAAGTCATCAGGTGAAGGGCTTGGAGGATCAGGCGGGGGTTGAGTTGTTTGTCCGGCGCTCAAAACCGTTGAAGCTGTCGCCCGCCGGGCAGAGGTTGTTGAAACTGGCGCAGCAGGTCTTGCCACAGGTCGAAGCCTTGCAAGATGAATTTTCGGGGTTGAGGGCAGGCAGCACGGGGCGGATGCATATCGCCATTGAATGTCACGCTTGTTTCGAGTGGCTTTTCCCGGTGTTGGAACAGTTCCGGCGGCATTGGCAGGATGTGGATGTGGATATCCGCCCTGGTCTGGCATTTGACGCGCTGCCCGCTCTGCTGCGCGAAGAGGTTGATCTGGTGGTGTCATCGGATCCCGAAGAACTGCCGGGGGTCGAGTTTGTCGAACTCTTTGATTACAATCCGGTTTTCGTGGCGTCGCAAAGCCACCCTCTGGCCGAGAGACCCTTTGTGGAGGCGGCTGATTTTCGTGGTGAGACGCTCATTACCTACCCGGTGGAACGGACGCGACTGGATGTGTTCAGCCAGTTGTTGATCCCCGCCAAGGTCGAGCCTGCAGCGATCCGACAGGTTGAGCTAACGGCGGTGATCTTGCTATTGGTGGCGTCCAATCGCGGGGTGTCGGTCCTGCCGGACTGGGTGGTGCGCGAGGTGAAATATTCGTCGGATTACGTCACGCGGCCTTTGACGGCGCAGGGTATAACGCGGCGGCTTTATGCGGCGGTGCGCAAGGATGATCTGGGCAAACCGTTTATGGATGAGTTGTTGAAACTGGCCGGGCAAGAGGCGCGGAAGTTGCAGCGGGCCTGAGGGTTGCTGAGGGGCAGCGCCTTGCCTCATCAAGTCGCCTACCCGGGGAACGGGCGGGCGATGGCCCGGCGCCTGCGGCTAGTTTCCGGGCCAAAGCTATGCGCAATGCTTACTTTACCTTAACGATAGCCTTGCCAGTATTGCCGCCATTCAGCATGTCGATGAACGCCTGCGGCGCATTCTCTAGCCCCTCGGTGATGTCCTCTTTCACCTTCACACGTCCATCCGCGACCATCGGGGCCACCTCGCGGTGGAACTCCGGCATGCGGTTCCAGTGGTTCGAGATGATGAAGCCGCGCACGGTGAGGAAATTCACCAAAATTGTTCGCCACAGCCGCGGCGCGGTGAGGCCAGCGCCCTCCGCGTCGGCACCAAGCCCGCCCGCGTTGTACCACGCGATCATGCCGCAAAGCGGGATACGGCCATGCGGGTTCATCAGCGGCAGTACCGCATCCAGCACTTTGCCGCCGACGTTTTCGTAATAAATATCAACGCCATCCGGCGCGGCCTCTTTCAGCGCGGCGCGCAGGGATTTGGCGTCGTCATAGGCGCGGTGGTCAAGACAGATGTCAAAGCCGAAGTCGCGCGTGGCGATCTTACATTTCTCGGCCCCGCCCGCGATGCCGACGGTGCGCAGCCCTTTGGCCTTGGCCAACTGCCCCACCATCGACCCGACAGGCCCCGTGGCGGCCGCGACGACAAGCGTCTCACCCTCTTCCGGCTGGCCGATTTCGTTCAGCCCGTACCAACCGGTCAATCCGGGCATCCCCAGCACACCAAGCGAGGCGGTGATCGGCACGGCTTCGGCGTCGACCTTTTGGCACTGCTTGGCCGGGGCAACGCCGTGGGTCGCCCATCCAAAGGCACCAAAGGCAAAATCGCCAACGTTAAAGCTTGGATCATTGGAGGCGACCACCTTGCCGACGCTGCCGCCCTCCATGAGCCCGCCAATAGGCACCGGCTGCGCATAGGATTTCGCATCATCCATGCGGCCCCGCATATAGGGATCAAGCGACATGTAGTGCACTTCGACCAATATTTCCCCGTCGCCCGGCTGGGGCATATTCGCGCTTTCCAGGCGGAAGTTCTCAGGGGTGGGCGCGCCGTCAGGGCGGCTGGCGAGGACGATTTTTTGCATCTGGTCGGACATGGGATTTCCTTCGGGCTGATTGCTTTGGGTCCAAGGTGTCACCTTGTGCTTTTAAAACAACCCGCACGCTGCGTAAGAATGCCCCAGCGGCCTAGGTTTCTGCCCCCTTGGCAATTGCGCTCTTGCGCCCTATACGTCCCGCCTTATCCATCAAAGGGCGCGAACAATGATCGGCAGTGCGAATCTTAACATCATGATCAAAGCGGCACGCAAAGCGGGGCGTGCATTGGTCAAGGATTTCCGCGAGGTCGAGAACCTTCAGGTCTCGGTCAAAGGTGCGGGCGATTTCGTGACCAAAGCCGACATTGGCGCCGAGAAGATCATCAAAGACGACCTGATGGGCGCGCGCCCGACCTACGGCTGGCTGGCCGAAGAGGGCGGCGAGGAAGAGGGCCAAGACCCAACGCGCCGTTGGATCGTCGACCCGCTGGATGGCACGACCAACTTCTTGCACGGCCTGCCGCATTGGGCCGTCTCCATCGCGTTGGAGCATAAGGGCGAAATCGTTGCCGGGGTGGTTTTCGACCCTGCCAAGGATGAGATGTTCTTTGCCGAAAAAGGCACTGGCGCTTGGATGAACGAAAGCCGCCTGCGCGTGTCGGGCCGTCACCGCATGATTGAATCGATCTTTGCCACGGGCTTGCCTTTCGGTGGCCGTGCCGATCTTCCCGAAACGCTGAAGGATCTGGGCCGTCTTTTGCCCGTTTGCGCCGGTGTGCGCCGCTGGGGTGCGGCTTCGCTTGATCTGGCTTACGTCGCTTCGGGCCGCTACGATGGGTTTTGGGAACGTCGTTTGAAGCCGTGGGACGTGGCCGCAGGCATGTTGATCGTCAAAGAGGCCGGTGGCCTTGTCGAGGCGATCCGTCCTGAGCGCAATATCCTGCAGCACGGCGAGATTATCTGCTCGAACGAGCCGATATATTCGACCTTCGCCAAAACGATCCGCGGCTGATTATTCGATCGCTACCGTCTGGCGCAATTCGCCGGTCAACTGGTCAAAGATCAGGATCTCATCCGCATCCGTCACCACCGCATACCAGCCGCGCCCTTGCGTAAATGCCTGGGCGCTGCTGCCATCGGGCAGGGTAATGCTGCGCGGCATGGTCGGGCCTTGATCGCTCAGACGGGTGACAAGCACGAAGATCAGCACTAGAACCCCGCCAATCATCACGACGGTCAAGACCGTCACCATCCGCCGCAGAAACCGCAGGTTCGCCGGTTCATCAGGGTTGTTCGTGTCCATGTCTCACCGCCGCATTGATTTCATTCTGGGCGATAGCCCGCCCGCCCGTCTTGATAAGGCGCTGGCCCGCGATGTGCCAGAGGAAGCGAACCTGTCGCGCACGCGATTGGGCCGGTTGATCGCCGACGGGGCCGTGACGCTGGACGGTGTCAAAGTCCAAGACCCCCGCGCCAAAGTGGCAGAAGGGCAGGCGGTGCAGATCACGGTGGAAGAAGCGGCAGAGAGCCACATCCTGCCCGAAGATATCCCCCTGTCGGTGGTGTTCGAAGATGACGACCTGATCGTGATCGACAAACCAGCGGGCATGGTGGTGCATCCCGCCCCGGGCTCGCCTTCCGGCACGCTGGTTAACGCATTGTTAGCACACTGTGGCGATGATCTCTCGGGCGTGGGCGGGATGAAGCGGCCCGGCATCGTGCACCGGATTGACAAGGACACCACGGGACTGCTGGTTGTCGCCAAATCCGACGCGGCGCATCACGGGCTGGCGGCGCAGTTCGAAAAACATACGGTTGAGCGGTATTATCAAACGCTTGTCTACGGTGTGCCGGATGCCAATGACCCGCGTCTGCGCGGTGTTAAGGGCGCATCCTTTGAGGCGGGAAACATCCTGCGTATGACCACCCAACTGGCGCGGCACAAGACCGACCGCCAGCGGCAGGCGGTGCTGTTCCAAGGCGGCCGCCACGCCGTAACCCGCGCCCGCACGGTTGAACGTTTTGGCACGCCACCCGTTCTGGCACTGCTGGAATGCTGGCTTGAAACGGGGCGCACGCACCAGATCCGCGTGCATATGTCTCACGCGGGCCACGGTTTGGTGGGGGATGCGACCTATGGCGGGCGGCGCAAGCTGGCCAAAGCGGCCTTGCCCGAGGCCACCGCCGAGGCCATCCGCGCCTTCCCCCGTCAAGCGCTGCACGCCGCTGTTTTGGGCTTTGAGCATCCGGTGACGGGCGAAAACCTGCGGTTTGAAGCGCCTTTGCCGGCCGATATGGCGGCGCTGTTGCAATTGCTCCGTGAAGGGCCCGCAAGCCCGTCGGCGTGACCCCGCCACCTCAGGGAACCGCCCTAGGATTGATTACGTTCTGTTCACAGAAGCTGTGCAATCATGAACAAAAGCGTGAAGGCTTCTGTCTTGAAAGCACGAAGGGGGCCGCCCATATTGCATGTTAAGCGAAATAACATAGGCCCCGATCAAACTGGGGAAAGGGACAAGACATGGCAAATTATGCAAATCTGCCCGCACCGACACCAGAAGGCGGGCTGAACCGCTATATGCAAGAGATCCGCAAGTTCCCGCTGTTGGAGCCTGAGGAAGAATACATGCTGGCCAAACGTTGGGTCGAGGAACAAGATACCGAAGCCGCGCACCGCATGGTCACGTCGCACCTGCGTCTTGCTGCGAAAATCGCGATGGGCTACCGGGGCTATGGGCTGCCGCAGTCCGAGGTGATCTCGGAAGCGAATGTCGGCCTGATGCAGGCGGTCAAACGTTTCGATCCGGAGAAGGGCTTCCGCCTTGCGACCTACGCGATGTGGTGGATCCGCGCGTCGATTCAGGAGTATATCCTGCGGTCGTGGTCGCTGGTGAAACTTGGCACGACTTCGGGTCAGAAGAAGCTGTTTTTCAACCTGCGTAAGGCAAAGAACAAGATCGGTGCCTTGGAAGAAGGCGATCTGCGCCCCGAAAACGTGACAGAGATTGCGACCCAACTGGGCGTGACCGAAGCTGAAGTCGTTTCGATGAACCGGCGGATGTCGGGCGGGGATGCCTCGCTCAACGCCACCGTCGGGTCCGAAGGCGAAGGCACGATGCAGTGGCAAGATTGGTTGGAGGACGAAGACGCCGACCAAGCGGGCGACTATGCGGAACGTGACGAGTTGGAAACCCGGCGTGAGATGTTGGCCGAAGCCTTGGACGTGCTGAACGACCGTGAAAAGGACATTCTGACCCAACGCCGCCTGTCGGATGAAACGGTCACTTTGGAAGACCTGTCGTCGCAATATGATGTCAGCCGCGAACGTATTCGCCAAATCGAAGTGCGTGCTTTTGAAAAGTTGCAGAAGCGCATGCGCGACCTGGCGAAAGAAAAAGGCATGATGGCGGCCAGCTAATTCTCGGTCAGCTTAACATAGATGGCCCCGCTCGCAGGAGCGGGGCTTTTTTACGTCTGGCTTGGGCCGGCAAGCCTACCTTCGATTTCCGCAATCTGTTCAAAGCAGACGGCAAGGGTGCCGCTCTTCATCGCGCGGGCCGCGGTTTGTAGCACCTCACGCAGATGCGCAATCTGGGCCTGTGGCTGGGTTTCGAAATCCCGCAGCGACCACCTGAGCAGGCGCCAATAGGCCGCGCGAAAAGCATCACTGAGGATCGGGTTCTCAATCATCTCGGATAAGGCATTCAAAAGCTGGGCGCGTATCTCGAAAAACGCCTCGGCTTGGTCCAGCTGGCTGATGTCCATCATCCCCAAAAGCCCGGCCAGCGACATGAATTGCGTGGGCGGCGCAGGGCTAGAGGGGGCGCATTTGGCCGCGGCCTCGATAATCGCGGCTGCTGCGCAGATATCGTCAGCGCGCATCGACTCCTCCAAGGGCGTCACGACAGAGCCGACACCGGATTTAACGGCGATCATCCGTTCATAGGCCAACCGTTGCAGCGCTTGTCGGATCGGCGTGCGGGAGACGCCAAATCGCTGCGCTAAGGCCACCTCGTGCAACATACCATCCGCGATGTCGCGATTCAGGCAGATATCCGCCCGGAGCGTGTCAGCAATCGCTGCGCTGGATTTGACTTGGTTGAGCATCGCCCGGCGTCCTTCGGTCTGTTCACATCTTGCCTGATTAACATGTATACAGGTGTCGCTGCGCTTACTCAAATTTTATGGATGCTGTTATGTCTGGCAATCTGCCTTTTTTCGATCCCGAAGCGACCTCGATACGCGCCGTCATCCCGACCCCGCGCGGGGGGCATCTGGCGATGACCGGCTTTCCGGGGCTGTTGACCCATGTCGATGGCTCAGCCTATCTCGATCCGCATCAAATGGCCGAAACCTTGGAAGGGTTGCGTGCGACCGGCGCGCGCCAATTGCTCATCCTGACTGAGGAAGCAGAACTTCCCAAGGGGGCGTTTCCTTTGATTTCAGAGGTTTCTCAACCCCTTGGCCTGACGCTTTCTTTCGCGGCGATCCAAGATTTCAATGTGCCCGGCGACGCTTTCCTGACGCAATGGCCGGAACGTCGGGCCGGTTTTGAGCAGGCGCTGGCGGCTGGGGAGACGGTGGCCCTGTCGTGCCAATACGGGGCGGGCCGTAGCGGAGTTATTGCGGCATGGTTGCTAATAGGGTGCGGTCTGGCGGCGGCTGACGCCATCGCCTTGGTGCGCGCTCACTTTCCTGAGGCAATCGAGAATCGGCTTCAGGAAAGGTGGCTCCTAGACGTCGAAAAGGTGGGTTAGGCGCTGCATTCGCATAGATTATGTGAAAAAAGATTGTCGAATTATACGATTGCCCCATTGTCGGCAAGTTGTCGCCACATTCTTGCCACAATTGGATCGGACAACATGTATACAGGTTGGGCAAACAGCGGAACCTCCCGAGGGAACGCAACAGCCCACAGAAGGGGAAGACTAACGAACAGACGAGTAGAAAGAGGATTAGACATGCAAAGCCGCTCCATCGCGCCAGAAACATCCGGCCCCATCGCATCCCTCAGCGCAGGTGACATTATCCGCCGTAGGCGCGGCTATGAACCCGTTACCGTCTGTCATCCTTCCGATGAATTTCCCGCTGTTCTAAACATTTGCAGCGCGTGTTTCCACAGTGTCCACCATGACCGCGACTTTGGCAGGGTGGAGGCGGTGGTCGAGGTGACCTATACGCACCATCCGCGTGCCATGCCGCAAACGGTGTACCTGCGCACCAACGTGCCGCTGCGCCCTGCCGGGCAGCGCCAAGAGCTTCGCCAACGGCTCATTCAAAGTGCCGTTACCCTGTCCGTCCTGATCAATCGTCGAAATAGAGGAGATACGACCCTGCGTGCTGCTTGACTCACAGCCCAATGCCTAGCAACTGCACCCCCTTATGGGGGTGTTTTTTTGTTGGGCAGGCGGTACGGTCGCGTTTCGCGTAATTATCCTCCGGCGCTTCGGCGCGGCCTGTGAACCTTGTATATTCGCGCAGGCCCCCCATTTGTTACACTCTGATGAGGGCAGCGAGGGCTTGGCATAGATGTGGCCGCAGGTCCGTGACAAGCGGCCCGCGGGCCCCATATCAATGATGAGCATAGCAACAGGAGGGTGTGACATGGCAGGCGGATGGGCGCGTGATGGCGCGGTAAGCGAACAGATCGAAGCATCCATATCGGACGAATTGGCACGGCTGAAAGCCCGCCGCGCGCCGGTGGGTGAGAGCCTGACCCATTGCGCGGAATGCGAAGAGCCTATCCCCGAAGCACGACGCATTGCTCTGCCGGGGGTGAAACTTTGCATTGATTGCGTGCGCGACCGGGACGGGAAGGCGCAGATGCGCGGCGGGATAAACCGGCGCGGGTCGAAAGACAGCCAGTTGAAGTGAGGTTAGGGGCGCATTGCCCTGCGCCGACGCCGAAGAGAGCGCCAGCGCCGATACAACCGCACATCCATCGCCGCCACCATGAAACCAAGCGGTAGCATCCAAAAGCCGAGGATCGGCAAGAACCCAAGGATGCCGCCGCAGATCAGCAGCAGGCCGAGCGCAAACCTGAACCCGGGCGGGACCCGCCTTTGGACCCAAGCAAAGAACGGCGCGAACCTGTCCTTTATGCGCTCGGCGAGGGACATCAGTCCTCCATCGCCTCCAATTCGTCGATCATGTCAGAGATCATCGACAGTCCTTTGTCCCAGAAGGCGGGGTCAGAGGCATCAAGCCCGAAGGGGGCCAGAAGCTCCTTGTGGTGCTTCGATCCGCCTGCTTTCAACATGTCGAAATACTTCTCTTCAAAGCCTTCCTCGCCTTCGGCGTAGACCGCGTAGAGCGCGTTCACCAGCCCGTCGCCAAAGGCATAGGCATAGACGTAGAAGGGCGAATGCACGAAATGCGGGATGTAGGCCCAGAAGGTCTCGTAGCCGTCCATATACTCGAATGCTGGCCCAAGGCTCTCGGCCTGAACGCTCATCCACAGCGCGTTGATGTCGTCGGGCGTAAGCTCCCCGCCGCGGCGCGCTTCGTGCAATTTGCACTCGAAATCATAAAAGGCGATCTGGCGCACGACCGTGTTGATCATGTCCTCGACCTTGCCTGCCAGCAGCACCTTGCGCTCGGACTGCGTCTTGGCCTTGTCGAGCATCTTGCGGAAGGTGAGCATCTCGCCAAAGACCGAGGCCGTTTCAGCCAACGTCAGCGGGGTCGAGGACAGCATCTCGCCCTGATCGGCGGCCAGCACTTGGTGCACGCCATGGCCCAACTCATGCGCCAGCGTCATCACGTCGCGCGGTTTGCCGAGGTAGTTCAGCATCACATAGGGGTGCACGTCCGTTACGGTGGGATGCGCAAAGGCGCCCGGCGCTTTGCCCGGTTTCACGCCGGCGTCGATCCAGCCCTTGGTGAAGAACGGCTTGGCCAACTCGCCCATGCGCGGATCAAAGGCGGTATAGGCTTCCATCACGGTCGCTTCGGCCTGCGCCCAGTCGACCACCTTGGGGTCTTCCATCGGCAGCGGCGCGTTGCGGTCCCAGACCTGCATCACATCAAGGCCGAGCCACTTGCGCTTCAGCTCATAGTAGCGGTGGCTCAGCTTCGGATAGGCTTCGACCACAGCGTTGCGCAGCGCTTCGACGACCTCGGGCTCGACATGGTTGCTGAGATGCCGCCCGGTCTGCGGCGTCTCCATCCCGCGCCAGCGGTCGATGACCTCTTTCTCTTTTACCTGCGTATTGTGAACGCGGGCAAAGGTGCGGATGTTGGCGCCCAGTACCTCGGCCAACTCCCGCGCACCTGCCTCGCGCTTGGCACGGTCGGGGTCGGTCAGCAGGTTCAGCGTGCCCTCGATGGTCAGTGTCTCGCCCTCGACTTCGAACTCCAGGCCGGCGATGGTCTCATCGAACATCCGTTCCCAAGCATCGCCGACGACGCCGAGGTCGTGCAGAAATTTCTCCATCTCATCCGACAGTTGATAGGGCTTCATGGCGCGGATACGGTCGAAGACGGGTTTGTAGCGTGCCAGATCCGGGTTTTCGTCCAAGAGCTTGGCAAGGTGATCGTCGGGCAGTTTGTTCAGTTCCAGCGTGAAAAAGACCAGCGGCGTGGTGTAATCGGTGATTTTCTCTTGGCAGTCGGACATGAATTTGGCCCGGCCTGAGTCCGTCGTCTGCTGGTAATAGCGCAGGCCCGCGTAGGACATGATGCGCCCCGCGACCTGATTGATCTTTTCGTTGCGCAGCACACAGTCGAGCAGCCCTTTGGCGTCGAGCGCGGCCAGATTACCTTGGTAGTCAGTGGCAAAACGCGCGCAGGCTTCCTCTAGCCAGTCGAGGTCGCGCTTCAGTTCGGGCGCGTCTTCGGCGGTGTAAAGGTCACTCAGATCCCATTCCGGCAGATCGCCGAGGTTTTTGCCCCCGGCGCTGGCGTTGGCATCGTGAAGCGGGAAGGGAAGCTGAAACATCGGTGTACCTCATTTGCGTTTCGTCACATCTATGCCTCCGGGCGGGCCGGAACAACCTATCCGTAGATGCGCAGCATTTCTTTCAGATCGTCGAGGGTGTTGGCCTCTTGCAATGGCTTGTCCTTGCGCCAGCGCAGCATGCGCGGAAAGCGCAGGGCGACGCCGGATTTATGGCGTGGGCTGGGTTGGATGCCTTCAAAGGCGATCTCGAATACATGATGCGGCGTGACCTGCCGCACGGGGCCAAAGCGTTGCTGAGTGTTTTTGCGCACCCAAGCGGTGATTTGGCGGAACTCGGCATCCGTCAGGCCGGAATAGGCCTTGGTGAAGGGGACCAGATCATTGCCGTTCCAGACTGCGAAGGTGAAATCGGTAAAAAGGTTCGCCCGGCGGCCCGAGCCCGATTGCGCATAGATCATCACCGCGTCAATGGTCAGCGGGTCCAGCTTCCATTTCCACCAGTCGCCCTTTTTGCGGCCCGAGAGATACGGGCTGTCGGCGCGTTTCAGCATCAACCCCTCGGCCTGCGCTTCTCGCGCGGTGTCGCGCAGGGTGGCCAGTTCGGCCCAATCGGTGAATTGGTGCTGCGGCGACAGGCGCACGGGCGCGTCGGCGGGCAAATCGGCTGCGGCCTGCTCCAACAGCGCGCGGCGCTCGGCAAAGGGACGGTCGCGGATGTCCTCGCCCTGCCATTCCAGCAGGTCGTAGGCGTGCAGCACCACAGGCGCTTCCTTTAGCAGCTTTTTGGGCACAGTCTTGCGTCCGATGCGGGCCTGCAATGCGTTGAAAGATGAAGGGAATTCGGCCCCCGGCTGCCAGACCAGCAACTCGCCGTCGAGCACCGTGCCCGGCGGCAGGTGATCGGCGGCGCGGGCGAGTTCGGGGAAGCGGTCGGTCATCAGTTCTTCGCCGCGTGACCAGACGAAGTAGTCGCCATCGCGCAGGATAAGCTGGCCGCGGATGCCGTCCCATTTCCATTCCGCGCGCCAGTCTTCGGGGGTGCCTAGGGCTTCCGGTCCGTCTTCCAATGCATAGGCGAGGTAGAAAGGGTAGGGGCGCGAGGCGTCGGCGCTGGCGTCTTCGGCCTCAATCAGGCTGTGCCATGTCACGTCATCGGGGTGCCAGTTGCCCATCAAGCGATGCGCCATTTCCGGCTCGGGGCGGCCACTGGCGCGGGACAGGGCGCGGGTCATCAGCTTTTGGCTGATGCCGATGCGAAAGCCGCCGGTGATCAGCTTGTTGAACAGGAACCGCTCGGTGCCGCCAAGCTGTTGCCAAGCCGAAAGGACGAATGCCTTGCGCGCCGCGTCGTCTTCGTCTTTCAGCCCCCGCAGGGCGTTGATCCATGCGGTCAGCGTGCCGGTGTCGTCGTTCTCTACCGGGGGGAGGACCAGCGCGATGGTCTCGGCCAGATCGCCGACGATGGCGTAGCTGTCTTCGAACAGCCACAGCGGCACACCGGACGCCTCTGAGGCCCATTCGCGGAGCTTGGTCGTGGTGACGGCGCGTTTCGGGCGGCGGCCTGAGAAAAGCGCCACGGTCCAAAGACGGTCGTCTTCGGCCGCGGTGGTGAAATACTCGGCCAAAGCGGCGACCTTTACCGTGGTTTTGGTGGTCTGGTCGACGGCGTTGAAAAGAGCGGCGAAATTCTTCATTCGTTGTCGCCTCCCTCGCTGTCGAACTGGGTCGGAACAACCTGCGCGTTCCAGCCTTGATCGTTCAGGTAACGCGTGAAGATATCGGTGTAACCATGCGTTACATATATGTTTTCCGCCCCAGTCTCACGGATCGCCCAAAGCAGCCCATGCCAATCCGCATGGTCCGAGATGACAAACCCCCGATCCCCTGCGCGCCGTCTACGCACCCCGCGCAGCGCCATCCAGCCCGAGGCAAAGGCGCTCTCCTGCGGTCCAAAGCGCCGCGCCCATTGGCTGCCCAAGGCCGAGGGCGGCGCCAGCACCAACGCGCCGGGATGCTCCTTTGGCACCAACTCGGGCGTCACAAGCGTGGTCTCGGGCAGGGTGATGCCCTGTGCGCGCAGCACCGCATTGGTATTTTCCACCGCAGTATGGGTCAGGACCGGTCCGATCGTGGGATCGAGCATCGACAGGAGCCGCTGCGCCTTGCCCAGCGAATAGGCCCCGAGGAAAGCGGTCTTGCCCGCCGCCTTGCAACCCGCCCACCAGTCGTTGATCTGCGCTGCCACCTCGGCCTGCGGTGCCCAGCGAAAGACCGGCAGGCCAAAGGTACTCTCAGTAATGAAATGGTGGCACTGAACCGGCTCAAAGGGTTCTGACATGCCGTCGTCGATCACCTTGTAATCGCCCGACGCGACCCAGACCTCTCCGCCGACCTCAACCCTGATCTGCGCGCTGCCGGGCACATGGCCCGCCGGGTGGAAGGAGACCGTGGCCCCGCCGATCTGCCGCCTCTCGCCATAAGCGATGCCCTCGATGGCAATCTCGCCCAAGCGGTGGCGCATAACGGGCAGGGCCGCGTGGGTGGCAAGGTAGCTGCCCATCCCGTCGCGGGCATGGTCGGCGTGGCCATGGGTGATCAACGCCCGGTCAACGGGGCGCCAAGGGTCGATATAAAAGTCACCGGCGGCACAGTAGATGCCGTTTTCGGTGAAGCTGAGAACGGGTTCGCGTGTCATGCCAAGCTATCTAGGCGGCGCGGGCGGATTGCACAGGAAAATGACGCGGGTTCGGGGTTAACCGGTAATATTGCCCAGATAGAGCTTTTTCAGCCCGTCGAAGATCGGCTTGCGCAGATCAGCCCTCTCCAACAGCACCTCATGCTCGCCGCCCGGCACAATCTCTAGCCGCCCGCCTTTCCACTGCGCCATGCGCCTGTGCACCCGGTCGGTGGCGACGATACGCTCGTTGCTGCCAAGGTAGGTAACGCAAGGAATGTTGGGCGCGGACCGCCCGGCGAGGTGCTTCGTCTCGGCTAGCGCCTCGCGCAGCCAGACGAAGCTGGGGCCACCAAGGCTAAGCTCGGGATGGGCGGCCAGTTGATCGCGCATCATGTCGTACATCTGCGGATCGGTGGTCAGCAGGTTGTCGTCGAAAGGGGCGATGGCGGGGTAGGCTTCGATTTTGGTGCCCGGCGGTAGGCGGTGGCCCTGTCCGACCCGGGGCATGAACTGCGCCAAGGACCATGCAACAGCGCGCAGATGCGGGACGACATAGATGCCCCACATTGGGCCCGTGAAAGCGACGGCCTGCACCGGCAGCCCCTCCATCACAGCGCGCAGCCCGATGCAGCCCCCCATGGAGTGCGCCAGCAGGAAATAGGGCCGCGGCAGGTTCAGACTGCGCGCGGCGTGCAGCATGGCGGCAACGTCTTTTTGATAGTCGCTGAAAACATCCACATGGCCGATGCGGGTATCTGGCAGCAGCCGGTCCGACAGACCCTGACCGCGCCAGTCGATCGCCATAGTGGCAAGGCCGCGCCGCGCGAAGTCGGCGGCGCAAAGCCCGTACTTCTCGATATATTCGGTCCGCCCAGGAAAGAGCAGAACCGTGCCTCGCGCGCCCGCGCAGGGCCAATGACCCAGCCTGATCCGCTTGCCATCCGATGTCTCGGCCCAATGGGCTTGGCCCCCCTCGGGACCGGGGGCGATATCGGTGTAGAGCGGGGCCGGGTCCAGCTGCATCAGCCGAGAACAGCGGCGAGCTTCATCGCCATGCCCATGTCGCCGTCGATCTTGAGCTTGCCGGTCATGAATGCGGAGGTCGGGTTGGTGTCGCCTTCGAGGATCGACTGGAAGGTTTCGGCATCCGCGCTCAGCGTCACGTCGGCCTCTTCGTCAGCGGCGCGCGCGCCGTTCTCGTCCATCATCACGGTGCCTTCACCCTCGATGTCGAACTTGGCCGTGCCGTCAAAGTCGCTGCCGGCCAGCTTTTCGTTCAGCACCACAACCGCTTCGTTCACAATATCGCTCATCGCTCGCCCTTTTTTGGCATTTGGCCCCGCTACGTCTGGAATTGCGGCGGCAGCCTGTTACATTCAGTTTTGTTATGCGCATCATACCCGTCAACCTCAAACATACCGTTGCGGCAGTTGGTAGCTTTGTGTTGCTTGCGGGCATGGCCGTGGCCGAGGGGGCGCTGCCTGAGCTTATGCAAAAGCTGCGCGAGGCCCCGGCGGCCGAAGCCCCCAGAATCACCCATGAAATCGAAGCGCATTGGCAGCGGTCCGGCTCGGCTGCGATGGATTTGCTGCTGTCACGAGGGCGCGAAGCGATGGCAAATGGCGACAGCCGGTTGGCGATTGAGCATTTGACTGCGCTGACCGATCACGCGCCCGAGTTTGCCGAAGGGTTCCACACGCGGGCGCAGGCCTATTATGCGGCCAACCTCTATGGTCCCGCGCTGGATGATCTGGAACGGACACTGGCGCTGAACCCCAACAACTACAACGCGATCTTCGGGCTTGCCGTGATGATACAGGAGTTCGGAGATCTGGGCCGCGCCGCGGCGCTTTACCGTAAGGTGCTCGCCCTCAACCCGCATCACGAAGACGCCCGGTCGGCCCTTGAGGGTCTGCGCCGGGACGGCATCGGGCGCGAGCTTTAATTCAAGGATAGACAGGTGGCAGGCAACAAGCGCGTCGTGGCCGTTCTCGGCCCGACAAATACCGGCAAGACGACCTATGCAATTGAGCGGATGCTGGCGCACCGGACCGGGGTGATCGGCCTGCCGCTGCGGCTACTGGCGCGTGAGGTTTATGACCGGATCGTCAAGGCGCGCGGGCCCTCGGTCGTGGCCTTGGTCACCGGCGAAGAGCGGATCGTGCCGCCGCGCACGCAATACTGGGTCTGCACCGTTGAGGCGATGCCGCAAGAGATGGGCGCGGATTTCGTGGCCATTGACGAGATCCAGCTCTGCGCCGACCCCGAACGCGGCCATGTGTTCACCGACCGCTTGCTGCGGGCGCGTGGCCTGCATGAGACGCTGTTCATGGGGTCAGACACCATGCGCGGCACTATTGCCGCGCTGGTTCCGGGCGTTGATTTCATGCGCCGTGACCGGATGAGCGAATTGATCTATTCTGGTCAGAAAAAGATAAGCCGAATGAAGCCTCGCAGCGCGATCGTGGGGTTTTCGGTTGAGAATGTATATGCCATCGCCGAGCTGATCCGCCGCCGAAAGGGCGGTGCAGCCGTGGTGATGGGCGCACTTTCCCCGCGCACGCGCAATGCGCAGGTAGAGATGTACCAGAACGGAGAAGTCGACTATCTGGTCGCCACCGATGCCATCGGCATGGGGCTTAACCTAGACGTTGATCATGTCGCCTTTTCGGCGCTTTCCAAATTCGACGGGCGTCGCATGCGGCCGCTGGCCCCGAATGAGTTGGCGCAGATCGCGGGCCGGGCAGGGCGTGGATTCAAGTCGGGCACATTCGGCACCACCGGCGATGCGCCTGCGCTTGATGACGGGATGGCGCGGGCAATCATGGACCATAATTTTACGCCTCAGAGCAAGGTGAACTGGCGCAATCACGCGCTTCAATTTGGCAGTATCGACCGACTG
Organism: Sulfitobacter sp. HI0027; assembly: GCF_001634775.1. Classification (NCBI taxonomy): domain Bacteria; kingdom Pseudomonadati; phylum Pseudomonadota; class Alphaproteobacteria; order Rhodobacterales; family Roseobacteraceae; genus Sulfitobacter; species Sulfitobacter sp. HI0027. The sequence continues at coordinate 11,418 of NZ_LWER01000001.1, read as the reverse complement.
ATCCAAACCTTGGAGATGCCGCCCGAGGATGAGCGGCTGGTCCGGGCCCGCGAGTCCGACGATCTGAAGGCGCTCAAAGCGCTTGCGCAGGTCGATGAAGTTTTCGCCCGCGCCACGGATGGCGCTTCGGTGCGCTTGCTCTGGGATGTCTGCCGTATTCCCGATTTCCGCGGCATCAGTCACGCGGAACATGCGGGGCTTTTGGAGACCATTTTCAACGACCTGCACCAGCGCGGATATATCCCCGACGATTGGCTCGCACGACAAATCAAGAGAATTGATCGAACCGATGGCGACATTGATGCGTTGTCCAAACGACTCGCGTTTATTCGCACATGGACCTACGTTGCGCAGCGCAAGGGCTGGACAAAGGACGAAAGCCATTGGCGCGACACGACGCGTGTCGTAGAAGACCGCTTATCGGATGCTCTGCACGAGCGTTTGACTCAAAGATTTGTAGATCGGCGCACATCCGTATTGCTGCGCCGGCTTGGACAGAAGGAAGCCATGGTGGCCGATGTAAACGAGACCGGTGAAGTCACCGTTGAAGGTGAATTTGTAGGCAAGCTGGACGGGTTCCGCTTTCGGGTGGACAAGGGCGCGGGCGCGGCCGAGGACAAGACGGTGAAAACCGCCGCATTGCAGGCCTTGGCTCCGCAGTTCCATCTGCGTGCCGACCGGTTCTACAACGCACCCGATACCGAGATTGATTTCACCGAACAGGGCGGCCTGATGTGGGGCAGCGCTGCGGTTGGTAAACTGACCGCTGGCAGCGACGCGCTGAAGCCGCAGGTCGAGGTTTTCGTCGACGATATCGCCGGTCCCGAAGTGGCGGAGAAGGTGAAGCGCCGTTTGCAGCACTTCATCGACCGCAAGGTTGCCGCCTTGTTCGAGCCGCTGCTGGGGCTGAGCAAGGATGAGACGCTGACCGGCTTGGCCCGTGGCTTTGCATTCCAACTGGTTGAGAATTTCGGCATTCTGCCGCGCGCCCAAGTGGCCGAGGATGTGAAAGCGCTGGATCAAGACGCTCGCGGCGCATTGCGCAAGCACGGCATCCGCTTTGGCCAATTCACCATCTTTATGCCGCTGATGCTCAAGCCTGCGCCGACACGTCTGCGCTTGGTGCTATGGTCGCTCAGCAAGGGTCTGAACGAGTTCCCGGAATCGCCCCCTCCCGGTCTGGTGACCATTCCGGTCGAAACCGGCGCGCCCGAAGGGGCCGACACCATGTCGGGCTATCGCAATGCAGGCAAACGCGCGATCCGCATCGACATGCTTGAGCGTTTGGCCGACATGCTGCGCGCCGAGGATTCCCGTGGTGGGTTTGAAGCCAAACCCGACATGCTGTCGATCACCGGCATGACCCTTGAGCAATTCGCCGACCTGATGGAGGGCTTGGGGTACAAGGCGGAAAAAGACGAGCGGACCAAGGTGAAACCCGTTGATGTCGTGATGCCGAAAGATGGCAGCCATGATGCAATGGACCCCTCTGCCGATACCAACGTGCCCGAAAAGCTCGACAGCGACCTGCCCGGCGATGACGCGGCAGACAAGCCGATCATGGATGTCGCCGCCGAGGAGCCCGCAGGCGGTATCATCGAAACCCCATCGGATGAGACCAACCCCGACGACCGCCCGGCGGACGTGGCCCAGATGCCCGACGATGGCATTGCGCCCATGGCCGATGTGGCGGCGGAAGACCCCGAGGTCGATGCCAACATCCCCGAAGTCCCTGCCGAAGAAATCCCGCAGGGCACCGCACCCGACGCCGATGTCGCCGGGCCGGAGTTGGAAACTTATTATATCTTCACTTGGGCGCGCAGCCCGCGCGGCAATGCCGGTGGCAACCGCCGCGGGGGGGACCGTCCTCAGGGGCAGGGCAAGCCGCGCGGCAAGCCCGCCAAAGGCAAGGGGCGCAAGCCCGGTGGTGACAAGGGCGGCAAATCGCAAAACTTCTCTGCGCGTCCGCCGCGCAAGGAAAAGCAGATTGACCCGGATAACCCCTTCGCCGCAGCACTTATGGGGCTGAAGGACGACAAGTAAGTGGAGTCGGGCGCGAAACTGCGGCTGGACAAATGGCTGTGGCACGCCCGCTTTTTCAAGACTCGCTCGCTCGCTGCCGCTCAGGTAGCGGGCGGCGCGGTTCGGATCAACGGCACGCCCACCCAGAAACGCGCCAGCAACGTCGGCCCCGGTGATGTGCTGACCTTCAGCCAGGGTGATCACGTTCGTGTCATCCGGATCGAGGCAATAGGCCAGCGGCGGGGTCCGGCCCCTGAGGCGCAGACGCTCTATACTGATCTGTCCCCACCGCAGCCAAAACCAAAGGACAGACAGCCTGAAAATCCCGGTTTTGAGGGAAAGGGCCGCCCGACCAAGCGTGACCGCAGGCAGCTTTATCTTTCTAAGGCACGCCACCTTGAATGATCCCGCGCCCCGGTTTAGCTAGTCCCTCACATACCCAGCCAGAGTTTCCCGCATGACCTATATCGTGAATGACGCCTGCATCGCCTGCAAATACACCGACTGCGTCGAAGTATGTCCGGTGGATTGCTTCTATGAAGGCGAGAACATGCTGGTGATCCACCCCGATGAATGCATCGACTGCGGCGTCTGCGAGCCTGAGTGCCCCGCCGATGCGATCCGCCCAGACACCGAGCCGGATATGGAGAAATGGGTGGAGTTCAACCGCAAGTATTCCGAGCTTTGGCCCGTCATCATCACCAAGAAAGACCCGCTGCCCGAGGCAGAGGAGATGGACGGCAAAGAGGGCAAGATGGAGCTCTTCTCGGAAAAGCCGGGCGAGGGCGGCTGAGGCCCAACCGATTCGCGCTTTGTTGCCGCTTTGTGACCTCAAGATTTCGGGTTAAACCGCTGGAATGACCGGGAAACCGCCAAGTAGGACTTGGTGTAGCTTTCGGACGGCGTGATTCTGTGCTATGATGTCTTCAAGCTGTAACACACGAGCCTGATAATGTTTCGACCCTGCTGCCAAGGTTGACCTCACATTTCTAGATCAGACGCACCCGAACGCAAGCCGCTCTGGCGGTGCTTCGTATGCGTTTTGACGTGTTGTTCAGGTATATGAAGTAATGGCGGGGCTTCCCCCGCGCGCCAAGGAGCGACCTATATGACTAAATCGAAAAAGCTTGATTTCCGCCCCAATGAATTCGTCGTCTACCCTGCGCATGGCGTGGGGCAGATCGTCTCGATCGAGGAGCAGGAAGTTGCCGGCATTGCGCTGGAGCTGTTCGTGATTTCCTTTGAAAAAGACAAGATGACCCTGCGGGTGCCCACCCATAAGGCGACCGAGATTGGAATGCGTGCGCTGTCCACGCCTGACGTGATCAACCACGCGATGAAGACCCTCAAGGGCAAGGCCAAGGTCAAGCGCGCGATGTGGTCGCGCCGCGCGCAGGAGTATGAGCAAAAGATCAACTCCGGCGATCTGATCGCCATTGCCGAGGTTGTGCGCGACCTGCACCGCACCGACGACCAGCGCGAGCAGAGCTATTCCGAGCGTCAGCTTTACGAAGCCGCCCTTGAGCGTCTGACCCGCGAAGTGGCCGCCGTTTCGGGGGGCGACGAACTCGCCGCCGCGAAACAGGTGGGCGATGTGCTGGAAAGCCGCGTCGCCGCTTAAGAGCGCCGCAGGTTGAGATTATGCCGCGTCCCCTAGGGGGCGCGGTTTTTTCGTTAGGGGATGGCCTGCCAGCCGTAGGCCATCATCTGACAGCCTGTTAGCAGGGCAATCTCTGTCACCTGTTGAGTCGCGCCCAGCACATCGCCGGTCTGCCCGCCGATCTTGCGTTTGGCGATCTGCCGCACCACCAGCGCCCCGAGCAGCCCCAAAAGCGCCAAGCGCCATGCTGAATAGTCCGGCGCAACCACGATCACCACCACCCCGATCAGCACCGCCACCGCCGTCGCCAATTCGCCGGGGCGGCCGGTGCGGTTTGACAGCCCGTCGCGGCGCACCGTCGGCAGGCTGTCCATCACCCAGACCATCGCGGCGCGTGACCCGCAAGAGGCGATGACCAGCGCCCAGGTCAGCGCCTCATCCGTGATCAGTTCGCTGATCAGATACCACCGGAGCAAAAGCGACAGCACCAGCGCCACCACGCCGTAGGTGCCGATCACGCTGTCTTTCATGATGCGCAGCCGTTTCTCTGCCGTCCAAGCGCCCCAGAACCCATCGGCGCAATCGGCGAGGCCGTCTTCATGCATCGCCCCGCTCAGCATCACCAACGCCAACAGCACGAAAGCCGCTGTCAGCGGCGGGGTTGCCCCCATCCGTGTTAACGCCAGCCCCACGGCCCCCGCGATCAGCGCCAGCACAATGCCTACCAGCGGATAGGCCCAGGCGCTGCGGGCCGGGGGGCGCTGCGGCTCGGTCGGGAAGTGGAAATGCGGCAGGGGCAGGCGGGTCAGCAGGGCAAAGGCCACCGCGATGTCGCGGGCGCGAAAGGCGTGCCTAAGGGTGGTGATGTCGGGAATGGCCATTATTTCGCCCCTTCGGCACTTTCAGCGCCGACAGGCTAAGGCTAGAAACGGTTGAATATCAATCCGCAAAGGGCCGCATATGAACACGTCTTTCGCCAGTCTTTCCGAATTTCGCAGCCTTCTGCGCGCCATGTCCGCCTGCGACAGCGCCGCGATGGAAGAGGCGCGCGCCCATGATAGCATCCTCACGAAACCTCCCGGTGCGCTAGGCCGGTTAGAGGAACTGGCGATCTGGTACCGAGGCTGGCGCAGCGGTGCCCGGGCCGAGATTGCAGCGCCTCAGATCATCGTTTTTGCGGGCAACCACGGGGTTGCCGCGCGGGGTGTCTCGGCCTTTCCGGCAGAGGTGACCGCGCAGATGGTGGCGAACTTTCAGCACGGCGGGGCGGCGATAAACCAAATCGCGCGGGTGAATGGGGCGAGCCTTGATGTGGTCCCGCTGTCATTGGACAGGCCGACCAAGGATTTCACTGTTGAGCCCGCGATGGACGAGGATGAATTCCTCGAAGCGCTGCGCGCCGGTTGGGAGGCGGTGAACTCCGAGGCCGATCTTTTGGTCGTGGGCGAAATGGGCATCGCCAACACCACCTCTGCCGCTGCCCTTGCCAGCGCGATCTTGGGCGGCGGGGCCGAATTCTGGACCGGGCGGGGCACTGGGGTGGATGATGCGGGCCTGTCGCTGAAAACCGACGTCGTGGCCGAGGGCGTTGCCCTGCACGCGGACAAGGGTGACGGGTTGGAGAGCCTGCGCCGCCTAGGTGGCCGCGAACTGGCCGCGATGGCCGGGGCCATGGCGCGGGCGCGGCAGCTGCGCATCCCTGTGATCCTAGATGGTTTCATCTGCTGCGCCGCCGCGCTTGGCCTTGCGCGCACCACACCGGGCGCGCTGGATCACTGCGTTGCGGGCCACCTCAGCGCCGAAAGCGGCCACCGGCGTCTGCTGGGCGCGATGGACAAGGAGCCGCTGCTGGAGTTGAACCTGCGGCTCGGCGAAGGCTCTGGCGCGGGCTTGGCGATCGGCATTCTTAAGACCGCCCTTGCCTGTCATGCGGGCATGGCCACCTTTGCCGAAGCGGGCGTGAGCGACGCATAGCGCGGTGCCGGGCAGCCCCGCGGGAAGGGGGCTCGCTGCCCGGTTCAGGCGCTTTCCCTGCCTTTGTTCTCGCCTAGATTGAGAAAGGCTGTTTCCAAGTCTTTCTGCAATTCTTTCGCCCGGGCGACATAGGCAGCGTTCTGCGAAGGGGGCACATCTGGGCGCCATAGGGCTGCCAATTCGCGAACCGAGTCCCGGTCATGGGCGTAGAATAGCTTTTGCGCTTCATTGGCTTCGAAATCCGAAAGCCCCATGTTTTCCAACACATAGCGCCCGGCTCTGAGGGAGCTGTCGAACATCTCCCGCACGATGTCATTCGACCCGGCCTGATAGTGGCGATAGACCTCTTCGCGGTCGCGCGCACGGCTGACGATATGCAGATTCGGGTTCTCCTTGCGCGCGTAGGAGATCAGAGAGACCGCCGATTTCGGGTCATCAAGCGCCACCACCAGCACGCTGGCCTCTTGCAAACCCGCCTTTCGCAGGATGTCTGGCCGCGTCGGATCACCCAAAAACCCTTTGAAGCCAAAGCGCCGCATGACGGCGATGGTCTCTGGGTTGTGGTCCAACACGACGGTTTGAAAGCCGCTGGCCTGCACCATCCGGTTCACCATCTGCCCAAAACGCCCCACGCCCGCGATGATCACCGGACCGCTGCTGTCGATCTCATCGGCGATGACGGGGGCGCTGTCGTCAAGGCGCCTGCTGATCAGGTCGTGCAGGATAAACAGCAGCGGCGTGATCAGCATGGTCAGCGCCACCACCAGCAAGAGCGTCTCGCCAATCGGGTCGGGCATGACACCGGTGGCGAGGGAGAAGCTGACCAGCACAAAGCCAAACTCCCCGGCCTGCGCGAGTGCCAGCGTAAACAGCCAGCCATCGCGTCCTTTCAGACGGAACAGGCGGCCCAGCACCATGAGGATCAGCGCTTTGACGATGATGACCAAAAGCGCCATGGAGATCAGGATTAGCGGTTTTTCGAACAGCAGGACAAAGTTGATGCCCGCGCCGACGGTGATGAAAAACAGCCCCAAGAGCAGCCCTTTGAAGGGCTCAAGGTCGGTTTCTAGCTCGTGGCGGAATTCGCTGCTGGCCAAGACCACACCGGCGAGGAAGGCACCAAGCGCGGGTGAGAGCCCGACCACCGTCATCAGCGAGGAAATCCCCACCACGATCAGCAGCGCCAGCGCCGTGTACATCTCGCGCAGTTTGGCAAGGTGGATATAGCGGAACACGGGCCGGGTCAGGTAGATGCCGACGAGGATGATCGCCGCTACGGCCCCAATGGTTACCAGCGTCACGCCCCAGCCGGGCAGGCTTTGAACAAAGGTCTGGGCGGCATGGGCGGCGTCATTGCCGTGGCTGGCCTCCGCGCTCAGATGCGCGTTCTCGACCTCTTGGGGATCAAGTGAAATCGCCCCGTTGGGCATGATCCCCCCGGCCAGCCCCGTGGCCAGCAGCGGCAGGAAGGCGAGGATGGGGATCACCGCGATATCTTGGGTCAACAGCACCGAGAAGACGGATCTGCCCCCCTGTGTTCGCATCAATCCCTTTTCCGAAAGGGTCTGCAACACGATCGCCGTGGAAGAGAGCGCGAGCGTCAGACCAATCGCCAGCGCCACACGCCACGGCTGGTCATAGGCCATGGCGATGGCCATCAGCGCCGCCGTCGACAGCAGCACCTGCAACCCGCCCAAGCCCAAAAGCCGATGCCGCATGTCCCAGAGCGCCCGGGGCTCCAGTTCCAACCCGATGAGGAACAGCATCATCACCACGCCAAATTCCGCGAAATGCTGCACGTCCTTCGTCTCGGACCCGACGAGGCCCAGCACCGGGCCGATCAGAATGCCCGCCGCGAGGTAGCCCAGCACCGACCCAAGCCCCAATCGCGCGGCAATCGGCACGGCGATCACGGCGGCGGCCAGATAGACGGAGGCTTGGAACAGGAAACCTTCCATTGCGGTCCTCTCTCAGGGTCAGGTGGGCAGCGGCCCGTCTTGTTTCAGTTGGTCCATGACGATCTGGCTATGCACCCGGCTAACGGCCTGATGGGGCAGAAGAACATCGTGAATGAGCCTGTTAAGGCTTGGCAGATCGTCACAATAGACCCTCAAGAGATAGTCCGCATCCCCCGTCATCGTCCAAACGCTCACAATCTCAGGACGGGTGGCCATAAGCCGCGCAAAGCTGGCCGAATGCTCTGGCCCGTGGGTGCCCAGATGCACCTGCACGAAGCCCTGCACATTAAGCCCCATCCGCACCGGATCGAGCCGCGCATGATAGCCGCGAATATAGCCCTCCGCCTCCAACCGCTGCCGCCTGCGCCCGGCTTGGCTGGAGGATAGGTTGAGTTCTTGGCCCAGTTCCTGCGCCGTGAGGTGGGCGTTCTTTTGCAGTGCTGTCAGCAGCCGCCGATCTGTTTCATCCAACATGATGCGTATTTCCCGCATGGTTTATGGGTAATATGCTCTTCTTGCGCGAAAATTACCAGAACCATGCCGCGAAACGCGCAAACAGCGCGGAACGTGCATCGTATCATGGGCCAAATCCCAAAAGCAGAGGAGACTGACATGGGCCCTTTCCCGCATGACGCCCCGAAATCGCAGATCACGGCAGAGAACCCCGCCGGCACCGATGGTTTCGAGTTTGTCGAATTTGCCAGCCCCGACCCGCAGGCGCTGCGCGATGTCTTTACCAAGATGGGCTATGCCCATGTTGCCAACCACAAGACCAAGAAGATCGAGCTTTGGCAGCAGGGTGACATCACCTATGTGCTGAACCACGACCCCGAAAGCTTTGCCGCGCGCTTTGTTGAAGAGCACGGCCCCTGCGCCCCCTCGATGGGTTGGCGTGTGGTTGATGCGCAAAAGGCGCTGGAACATGCGGTGGCCAAGGGGGCCGAGGAATACAAAGGCGATGGCAAGGTGCTGGACGTGCCTGCAATCATGGGGATCGGCGGCTCGCTTATCTATTTCGTTGATCAGTATTACGACACCTCGCCCTACAATTGGGAATACGACTGGATCGCGACCTCCAAGCCCGAGGGCGTTGGGTTCTACTACCTCGATCACCTCACGCATAATGTCCACAAGGGCAATATGGATGTCTGGTTCAAGTTCTACGGCGACCTGTTCAACTTCCGCGAAATTCGCTTCTTTGACATCGAAGGTAAGTTCACCGGCCTTACCAGCCGCGCACTGACCTCGCCCTGTGGCCGCATTCGCATCCCGATCAACGAAGACCGCGGCGAGACCGGACAGATCGTGGCCTATCTGAAGAAGTACAACGGCGAAGGCATCCAGCATATCGCAGTGGGCGCGCGCGATATTTATGACGCCACGGACGCGATTGCCGACAACGGGCTTAAATTCATGCCCGGGCCGCCCGAGACTTATTACAAGATGAGCAAGGACCGCGTGACCGGCCACGAAGAGCCGCTGGACCGGATGCAGAAACACGGCATCCTGATCGACGGCGAAGGTGTCGTCGACGGGGGCGAGACGCGCATCCTGTTGCAGATTTTCTCGAAAACGGTCATCGGCCCGATCTTTTTTGAGTTTATTGAGCGCAAGGGCGATGACGGGTTCGGCGAAGGCAACTTCAAAGCGCTGTTTGAATCGATCGAGCAAGAGCAGATCGACAACGGCGAGCTTGAGACCTCGTAAACAAAGCACATCCGGGGAGGGGTGAAGGGGCGCTTCGGCGCCCCGTTTTGCGCGCGGTTGCGGGCAGTCGAACCGGCGTTAGTTCGGCATCTTCAGCACGACATTGCGGCCCCGGCGGACATAGCGCAACTCGCTGTCGCCAATCGCTGAGACGCGGCCCCCATCGATACGGTCACCCACCTCAACCTTTTGATAGCGTCCATTGCTGAGCCGAACCAAGGCGCGGCGGTTCGATGGTTTGCCGTAGACCCCGATCAGATTGACGTCCCGCAGGTTGATCGCATTCTTCACCGTGGCCTGTTTCGCGACCGAGGTTTTGGACGGAAAGCGCGGCTGCACCGCTTTGGGGGCGACGCTGGCGACCTGTGCGGGGGCCACATCGCGGGCGGCGCGTTTCACGATCCGGTCAAAATTGCGGGGCCGCGTATCGGGGCGGCGTGATTGGGTGGTGGCCTGTTTCGTGGCGTTCTGGATCGCCGGAGGCGTGGCAAGTGCGGCGGCAACGGCGCCGCTGGTGTCAATCGGATCAACGGTCACTTCGGGCGGGGCGGCAGCGACTAGCGCTTCTTCTGCCTCTTCCTGCACCGATTTTGGCCGCAACTGCGGGCGCAGGCCCGCCAGTTCGGAGCGCGTCAGCCCATCAAGCTGGGCGCGTTCGGTGGTTTCTTCCAGATCATCGGGCCGGTCGCGGGGCCGGGCCTCTGCCAAGGCGTTATCGACCTCCGGGGCCTCCGGCTCAGCCTCGGGCCGGGTCAGTGTGGCGGGCGGCTCGGCAGAGGGGCGGCCAAGGTAGACCAGATGCCCATCGGGGCTGAGCGCCCCTTGGGCTGAGGGTTTGACCAGACCGCGGGCGTCCAGTGCAAATTGCGTGCCTGCCGCTACGGGTGAGCTGACCGCGCCGGGGGCCGTATCGGTGCCAAAGGCATCGATCGAGGGTAGGGCCACGGCATCTGTCGTGCTGCTGATCGGGTCGATGCTGGTGAGATAAAGGTCGTCGATATCAATAGCCGCCGCCGGTGCCGGGGGCGCGTCCGGCGCGCGGGCCCAGATGCCGGTGGTGGCATATTTGGCGTCAATCTCGGCCTCGGTCATCTCGGTCAGGGGGCGCGGTTCGGGATCGCGCAGGGCGTCGAGCACGGCACCGTCTTCATCGGTCAGACCGGCGTCCAAAGCGGCGGTCTCAATCGCGTCCGGCTCACCCGGTTCTGGGGGCAGCACGGCGATTTCTTCGTCGATGCTGGGCGTTTCCGCAGGTGCCAAGGCTTCGGCGGTGCTGCGCGGGCTGCGATCGCCAAAAAGCCGCGAAAGGGCGCTGCCCTCGTCAAGGAAGATCGAGGCCCAAGCGGCGACACCTGCAAGGAAAACCAAGAGCGCCGCCGTCAGGATCAGGCCAAGGAAACGCGGCTTGCCGCCGACTTCGTTGCGGCGGCGGGCGCCGAAAACGGTCATTCGATCGGCTTCTGAGGCGGGGGTGACGGTGGCCGCGGCAGCCGGAGCTGACCGGCGGTCTTTCGATGCCTTCGGCTTGCGACGGCTGAGGAAAGCCCCACCGGAGGAGGGCGCTTCGGGCGTCAGGGAACTGCTGTCGGGCTGGGGGGCTGCGGCCACTGCCGCGGCGGCGGTGGCTGCCGGTTCGACGGGCATCTGCGGCGCCAGCGGGGCCGCGGCGGGCGAAGGCGCGCCGACGGGCAGCGACGGTGTGCTGGGCACGGGTGCTGGCGATGGTTCCGGTTTCGCGGCGGGCGGAGGCGGCGGTGTCGCGCGGCTCGCACCACCAAGGCTGGGAGCGCTCTCAGTCCCGCCACGGCGGCTTGCGAAACCGGCAGCAGGGGCGCTGCGCGACGGCGGGGCAGAGAAATCGACCTTGCGCAAAGGCTCAGACCGCGGGGCGGCGGGCGGCTCGGCCTGTGCTGCGGCCGCTGCGGCCAGTGGCGCGGCGGAGGCCGCAACGCTGCCGCTGGCGGGGGGCGTCGATAGCGGCGCAGCCTCAGCCGGTTCTGTGGCGGGCGCAGGGGTATCCAGCGCGGGCAGGTCCTCTTTCAGGGGCGGTGGCGTTTCTTTTGGCGTGGGGGCCAGTTCTGCTTCCGCCGCGGGGGCTGACGCTTCTGTTTCCTTTGCCGCAGGGACCATTGCCGCGTCCAGCGCGGCCAGGTTTTC